>JAKOWB010000202.1 GCA_029781795.1 Pseudomonadota bacterium
GTTTCCTTTTTGACGATTGCTTCCGCCTGGCCAGCGGCGGCGGCGCCCCGCGGTTCCGCAGGTCTGCCGCCCGGCCCCGGCCCTTGAGCCGCCGCGCCGCCGGCCTAAGATGACGGCCAGGGCCAGTCCACCCACGCCGGCCCGGAGCAGCGAAAGCACCCTCACCCTTGGCCGACCAGCCCTATAGCGCCACGACCCAGGCGATCCGCGTGACCGTGCAACCGGTCTATCTGGAGGACCAGTCGCAGCCCGCCGACCACCACTACGTCTGGGCCTATCACGTGATGATCGAGAACCAGGGCGCGGTGACGGTGCAGCTGCGCAACCGCCATTGGCGCATCACCGACGCCCTCGGGCGCCTCAAGGAGGTGCGTGGACCCGGCGTGGTGGGCGAGCAGCCGGTACTGGCCCCGGGCGAGCGCTTCGAGTACACCAGCGGAACGCCGCTGCCGACGCCCTCGGGCATCATGGTCGGCAGCTACGAGATGGAACGGCTGGACGGCACGCGCTTCGAGGTGGCAATCCCCGCCTTCTCGCTCGACAGTCCCTACCAGGCCAAACGACTCAATTGAAGGCCGTGTCGCCGCCGGGCCGGCCCCCGCGCGACGCCGCCCTGAAGGAGACCCTGACGCCCATGGCCAATGGCGATTCGTCCAAGGCACGCCCCAACCGGGAGGCGGCGCTGGCCGCCGTCGAGACGCTGATCCGCTTCGCCGGCGACGACCCTGGCCGCGAAGGGCTGCAGGGCACGCCGGACCGGGTCGTCCGCTCCTACCTCGATCACTTCTCGGGCTACGACGTCGACCCGCTGGAACTGCTGTCGCGCACCTTCGCCGAGGTCGACGGCTACGACGAGATGGTGCTGCTGCGCGACATCCGCTTCGAGTCGCACTGCGAGCACCACATGCTGCCGATCATCGGCAAGGTTCACATCGGCTATTTGCCGAACAAGCGCGTGGTCGGCATCTCCAAGCTGGCGCGCGTGGTCGACGCCTTCGCCCGCCGCCTGCAGATCCAGGAGAAGATGACGGCGCAGATCGCCAACGCCATCGCCGAGGTGCTGGAGCCCAAGGGCGTCGGCGTGGTGGTCGAGGCGGCGCACCAGTGCATGACCACGCGCGGCGTACACAAGCCGGGCGTGACGATGGTGACCAGCCGCATGCTGGGACTTTTCCGCTCCTCGCCGACGACGCGCCGCGAGTTCCTGGCCCTGGTCGGCCAGGGCCGACCGGCGCTCGAGAACACCTGAGGCCGGGTCCGGCGAGGCGCGGCGGGAGGAGCGGACCGGCAGCATGCTCAACCTCCGCCCTGTGCTCTCCATCGCCGGCGCGCTGCTGGCCATCCTGGCCGTGGCCATGCTGGTGCCCACGGCCCTCGACCTCGCCACCGGGTCGAAGGACTGGCAGGCCTTCGCCGCCGCCGCCGCGGTCACGCTTTTCGTCGGCGTCGCCCTGCTGCTGGCCAACCGCGACAGCGGCTGGCGCGGCTTCGGCCTGCGCCAGGGCTTCCTGATCGCCAACATCTCCTGGCTGCTGGTGGCGATCTTCGGCGCCCTGCCCTTCGTCTTCGCGCATCCCGGCCTCGGTTTCACCGACGCGGTCTTCGAATCCATGTCCGGCATCACCACCACCGGCGCCACGGTGATGGAAGGTCTGGACAAGGTGGCGCCAGGCCTCCTGATCTGGCGCGCCATCCTCAACTGGCTGGGCGGCATCGGCATCATCGTCATGTCGCTCGCCGTGCTGCCGATCCTGCAGGTCGGCGGCATGCAGCTCTTCCGCGTCGAGGCTTTCGCCGCCGAACAGGTGCTGCCGCGCGCCGCCGAGATCGGCGCCGGCGTCGCCATCGTCTATGTCGTGCTGACGGCGCTCGGCGCCATCGCCCTCTGGGCCGTCGGCATGACCCCCTTCGATGCCGTGGCGCACGCCATGTCGGCGATCTCCACCGGCGGCTTCTCGACGCACGATGCCTCGGTCGCCTGGTTCAACTCCGGCGCGGTGCAGACCGTGCTGGCGCTGCTGATGCTGATCGGCGCCATGCCCTTCGTCGTCTTCCTGCGCGCCGCCACCGGCGACCCCCTGGCGGTGCTGCGCGACGGACAGGTGCGCTGGCTGATCGGCCTGGTGCTGGCAGCCGCTGTGGTGATCGCCGTCTGGCTGTCACTGAAGAAGGTCGAGTCGGGCGGCCAGGCGCTCAGCAGCAGCCTCTTCACCACCATCTCGATGATGACCGGCACCGGCTTCCTGGTGGAGGACCCGACGCCCTGGGGCGGCTTTCCCACCGCCGTGCTGCTGCTGTTGATGTTCGTCGGCGGTGGCGCCGGCTCCACCACCAGCGGCGTGAAGATCTTCCGCGTGCAGGTCTTCATCTCCATCGCGCTGGCGCAGCTGCGCCGCCTGACCCAGCCGCACGGCGTCTTCATCGCCTACTTCAATCGCCGTCCCGTGCCGGACGAGGTGAGCGACCAGGTGATGGGCTTCTTCTTTCTTTACGGTCTCGCCTATGTTGTGCTGGCGGCGGGGCTCGGCCTCATGGGCCTCGACTTCACCACCGCGCTCTCGGCCGCGGCCAGCGCCCTGGCCAACGTCGGCCCGGGCCTCGGCGATCCACTGGTCGCCGCCGGCAACTTCAGCGACCTGCCGGGCCTGGCGAAGTGGTGGCTGGTCGGCGGCATGCTGCTCGGCCGGCTGGAGATCATCACCCTGCTGGTGCTGCTGACGCGCGGCTTCTGGCGCGGCTAGGGAGGATTCGTTCGGTGAGCAAGCCCCGCTACAGCCCGCGCGAGATGCTGGAGAAGCTGGTCGCCTTCGACACCACCTCGGCGCTGTCCAACCTGGCGCTGATCGAGTTCGTCGAGGGCTACCTCGACGCCTGGGGCGTGCCGCACCGCCGCGTGCCCAACGCCGAGGGCAACAAGTCCAACCTGCTGGCGACGGTCGGCGGCGCGCGGCCGGGCGGCGTCGTGCTCTCGGGCCACAGCGACGTGGTGCCGGTGGCAGGCCAGCCCTGGAGCAGCGATCCCTTCGCCCTCACCGAACGCGACGGCAAGCTCTTCGGCCGCGGCACCTGCGACATGAAGGCCTTCCTGGCCATCGGCCTGGCGCTGCTGCCCGAGATGCTGGCACGCCCGCTCAAGGCGCCGCTGCACTTCGCCATCTCCTATGACGAGGAGGTCGGCTGCCTGGGCGTCGGCCGCATGATCGAGCTGATGGCGCGCGAACTGCCCAAGCCCCGCGCCGTCATCATCGGCGAGCCGAGCGAGATGCGCATCGTCAACGCGCACAAGGGCATCACCTCGCACTACGTGCGCATCCGCGGCCACGAGGTGCACTCCAGCCAGCCGCACCGCGGCGCCAACGCGGTGATCGCCGCCGGCCGCCTGGTCAACCGCCTCTACGAGATGGCGGCGGCGCGCGAGGCCGAGCCCTATGGCGACAGCGGCTTCCAGCCGCCCTACACCACCTTCAACGTCGGCGTGATCCACGGCGGCACGGCGGCCAACATCGTGCCGCTCGACTGCTGGTTCGTGTTCGAGTACCGCGTGCACCCCGGCGACAGCGGCCAGGCGATCCTGCAGGAGTTCGCCAGCTACTGCCACGGCACGGTCGAGCCCTGGCTGAAGCGCCATGCGCCCGAGGCCTCGATCTCGATCGAGGAGCGCGCCTCGGTGCCGCCGCTGCTGCCCGAGGCCGACGGCGCGGCCGAGGCGCTGGTGCGCCACCTGACCGGCGCCAACCAGGCCGGCGTCGTCTCCTACGCCACCGAGGGCGGGCAGTTCCAGCAGGCCGGCTTCTCCACGGTGATCTGCGGCCCCGGCTCGATCGACCAGGCGCACCAGCCGGACGAATTCATCTCGCTGGCGCAGCTCGAGGCTGGCACGGCCTTCCAGCGCCGCCTGATCGACTGGGCGCAGAGCGCCGCCTGATCCGGGGAGAACCATGACAGGGCACGAAGAGGGCACGGTCCGCTACGAGGCGGCGGAGAAGCCGCCGCACGCGCTGTCCGCCGCGCTGGGCGCGCAGAGCGTGGCACTGATCATCTCCGGCATCGTCTTCACCCCGGTCATCGTGCTGCGCGCCGGCAACGCCGACGAGGCCACCACCGCCTGGTCGATCTTCGCCGCGCTCCTGGTCAGCGGCCTCACCACGGTGCTGCAGGCCCGCCCGGTCTGGCGCATCGGCGCCGGCTACGTGCTCTTCATGGGCACCTCGGGCGCCTTCATCTCGGTCGGCATCGAGGCGCTGCTGCAGGGCGGCGCCGCGCTGCTGATGACGCTGATCGTCGCCTCCTCGCTGCTGCAGTTCCCGCTGGCGGCGAACCTCGGCGTCCTGCGCCGCATCGTGACGCCGACGGTCGGCGGCACCTGCATCATGCTGATCGCCGTCACCGTCATGCCGATCGTCTTCCGCATGCTGGAGCAGGTGCCCGAGAGCGCGGCCGGCAGCGATCCGCTGGGCGCACCCGCCGCCGCGCTGGTGACGCTGCTGGTGATCCTCGGCGTCTCGCTGTTCGGCGCCCGGCGCTGGCGCCTCTGGTCGCCGCTCTTCGGCCTGCTGGCGGGCACCGCCGTCGCCGCCGGCTACGGGCTCTACGATGCCGGGCCGGTCGGGGCCGCCGCCTGGCTCGGCCTGCCCGACATCGCCTGGCCGGGCCTCGACCTCGGCTTCGGGCCGGCCTTCTGGTCGCTGTTGCCGGGCTTCCTCATCGTCACCGTCGTCGGCGCCATCGAGACCTTCGGGGACGGCATCGCCATCCAGCGCGTCTCCTTCCGCAAGCCGCGCGCCGTCGACTTCCGCGCGGTGCAGGGCGCGGTCTATGCCGACGGCCTGGGCAACCTGCTCTCCGGCCTCGCCGGCACGCTGCCCAACACCACCTACTCCACCTCGATCTCGGTGGTGGAGATGACCGGCGTGGCGGCGCGGCGCGTCGCCATCTGGGGCGGTGTCTTCCTGCTGCTGCTGGCCTTCTCGCCCAAGGTCGCGGCGCTGCTGCTGGCGGTGCCGAGCCCGGTGGTCGCCGCCTATATCCTGGTGCTGCTGGTGATGCTCTTCATGCACGGCCTGCAGCTCGCGCTGGAGGAGGGCGCCACCTTCGAGAACTCGCTGGTGGTCGGCATGAGCCTGTGGCTCGGCATCGGCTTCCAGAACAAGGCGGTCTTCTACGACCTGCTGCCGACCTGGGCAGCCTCGCTGCTGAGCAACGGCATGACCACCGGCACCCTGGTCGCCGTGCTGATGACCCTGATGCTGCGCCTGAAGCACGGCCGTCGGGAACGCCTGCAGGCGCCGCTGGAAACCGCCTCGCTGCCGCGGGTACAGAGCTTCCTGCAGGGCGTGGCCCGGACCGCCGGCTGGGACCGCGGTGCGACGCATCGCCTGCAGCTCGCCGGCGAGGAAACGCTGCTGGTGATGCTGGAGCACGCGCCGGCCAGTGCCGCGCCCCGGCAGCTGCGCATCGAGGCGCGGCGCGCGGCGGCGCAGATCGAGCTCGACATCGTGGTGGGGCCGCTCGGTGCCAACCTCTCGGATGCGCTGGCCGAGGTGGCGGCCGCCGGCGAAACGCCCAGCGAGGACGCGATCTCCTTCCGCATCCTGCGCTCCATCGTCGAGGAGATGCGCCACCAGCAGTACCACGGCATCGACTTCATCACGCTGAAGGTCGGCAGCCGGCCGCTGTAGGAATCGCCTTCCCTAGCGCTTCAGCGCGGCGACCTCTTCCGGCGTGAAGTCATAGGCGCGGTTGCAGAACTGGCAGGTGACGGTGATCTTGCCGTCGACCGTCATCTCCCGCACCTCGCTCTCGGTCATGCTCGCCAGCACCGGCTCGATGCGCGCGCGCGAGCAGCGGCAGCCGGCGGCGACGAGGCGCGGCGCCTGCACCTCGAGCTGCTCCTCGTGGAACAGGCGCCAGAGCAGATGGCCTGGTTCCAGCGCCGGGTCCAGCAGCTCGGCGTCGGTCAGGGTCGACATCAGGATCGTGGCGCGGCGCCAGCCCTCTTCGCGCGCCTCGGACAGCAGCACCTCGTCGCCGGCATGCTCGCTCGCCGGCAGGCGTTGCAGGATCAGCGCCGCGGCGCGCCACTGGCCCTCCACCTGCTGCGCGGCGACGTGGATCGCGGTCGGCAGCTGCTCGCTCTGGCGGAAGTAGTGCAGGAAGCAGTCGCTGAGGCTCTGCCCCTCCAGCGCGACGATGCCCTGGTAGCGCTGCGTGACGTCCTTCTGCTCTACCGTGAAGGCGAGGTAGCCGGCGCCGCAGAGCCGCGGCAGCGAGGGGTTCGGCTCGCGCGCCAGGATGCGGGCGACCGCGTCGTGATCGACCTCGGCATAGGCCCTGAGGCTGCCGGCGCTGGTCAGGTCGGCCACCATCAGGCGCACCGCGCCGTCGCCCTTGGTCTGGATGGTGAAGACGCCGTCGAACTTCATCAGCGAGCCGAGGCCGCCGGTCAGCACCAGCATCTCGGCCAGCAGGCGCGCGACCGGTCCTTCGTAGGCGTGGCGGGTCAGCACCTCGTGCGCCGCCGTGCCGAGGCGCACCAGGCGCCCGCGCACGCCGGCGGTCGGCAGCAGGAAGGGCAGCACCGCGTCGGGTGCCGCCCCCTCCGTGCGTCGGTCGCTCACAGCCCCAGGCACCAGGCGAGGATGCCCTTCTGCGCGTGCAGGCGGTTCTCGGCCTCGTCCCAGACCACGGACTGCGGCCCGTCCATCACCTCGGCCGAGACCTCCTTGCCGCGATAGGCCGGCAGGCAGTGCATGAAGATCGCGCCCTCGGCCGCCTGGCGCATGACCTCGCCGTTGACCTGGTAGGGCGCAAGCAGCTTGGCGCGTCGCTCGCTGTCGCCGACGTCGTCGCCCATCGAGACCCAGGTGTCGGTCACCACGCAGTCGGCACCGGCCACCGCCTCGCTGACCTTGTGGGTCACGGTGATCTCGCCGCCCTCGGCCTTGGCCCAGCCCAGCACCTGGCCGCTGGGGGTCAGGCTGTCGGGACAGGCCAGCTTCAACTGGAAGCCGAAGCGCGTCGCGGCGTGGATCCACGAGGCCGCCATGTTGTTGCCGTCGCCGACCCAGGCCACCGACTTGCCGGCGATCGGCCCGCGGTGCTCCTCGAAGGTCATGACGTCGGCCATGAGCTGGCAGGGATGCGTGCGGTCGGTGAGGCCGTTGATCACCGGCACCGTGGCATAGTCCGCCAGCTCCAGCAGCTTCTCCTCGCGCGTGGTGCGGATCATGATCGCATCGACATAGCGCGACAGCACGCGGGCGGTGTCGGCGACGGTCTCGCCGCGGCCGATCTGGGTCCCCGAGGGCTCCAGCACCACGGCCTGGCCGCCGAGCTGCTGGATGCCGACCTCGAAGGAGACGCGTGTGCGCGTCGAGGGCTTCTCGAAGATCAGCGCGATGGCCTTGCCGGCCAGCGGCTTCTCCACGCCACCCACCACCTCGCCTCGCTTGAAGGCCTTGCCCCGCTCCAGGATCTCCCTGAGCGTCTTCTGGTCCAGCCGGTCGAGGTCGAGGAAGTGCCGAGGGCGAATCGCGGGGGGGCGGGCCTTCAGGTCGCCGCCCATCAGGCCGCCCCCTTGAGCTTCTCCGCCGCATAGGCGGTCGCCACCTTGTCGATGATGGCGGCGGCCTCGGCGATCTCCTGCTCGCCGATGATCAGCGGCGGCACGATGCGGATGACGTTCTCGGCGGCGGTGACCGTCAGCAGGCCGGCATTGCGCAGCGCC
This sequence comes from Pseudomonadota bacterium, assembly GCA_029781795.1. Taxonomy (GTDB): domain Bacteria; phylum Pseudomonadota; class Alphaproteobacteria; order Kiloniellales; family JACOMY01; genus JAKOWB01. The sequence continues at coordinate 7,727 of JAKOWB010000202.1, forward strand.
ACCTGGATCTCGCCCGCCGGCGGGTCGCAGCGCAGGCCCTGGATCAGGCCCTCGCCCCGCACCTCGACGAAGACCTTGGGATGGCGGCGCACCAGTTCCTCGAGCTTGGCCTTGAGCTTGCGCCCGGTGCGCTCGACCCCCTCCAGGAAGCCCGGCGCCAGCATGACGTCGAGCACGGCATTGCCGATCGCCATGGCCAGCGGGTTGCCGCCATAGGTCGAGCCGTGGGTGCCGGCGGTCATGCCGGCCGAGGCCTTGTCGGTGGCCAGGCACGCGCCCAGCGGGAAGCCGCCGCCGATGCCCTTGGCCGTGGCCAGGACGTCGGGGGTGATGCCCGCCCACTCGTGCGCGAAGAGCTTGCCGGTACGGCCCATGCCGCACTGCACCTCGTCGAAGAACAGCAGCAGGCCGTACTCGTCGCAGATCTCGCGCAGCGCCTTGATGTAGTCGCGCGAGCCGGCGCGGATGCCGCCCTCGCCCTGGATCGGCTCGACCAGGATCGCCGCGGTCTCGTCGTCGATGGCGGCGCGCAGTTCGTTGAGGTTGTTGAAGGCCACATGCACGAAGCCCGGCACGTCCGGCGCGAAGCCGGCCAGGTACTTCGGGTTGCCGGCGGCGGCCAGCGCCGTCAGCGTGCGGCCGTGGAAGGCGCCGTTGGCGCCGATGATCTTCCAGCGGTTCGGGTTGCCGGTGTCATCGTGGTACTTGCGGCAGATCTTGATGCCGCACTCGATGGCCTCGGCGCCGGAGTTGCCGAAGAAGACCTTGTCGGCGAAGGAGGCGCCACAGAGCCGCTCGGCCAGGCGCTCGCCCTCGGGGATGCGGTAGAGGTTGGAGACGTGCCAGAGCTTGCGGCCCTGCTCCTCCAGCGCCTTCACCAGGTGCGGATGGCTGTGACCCAGGGAATTCACCGCGATGCCCGCCGCGAAGTCCAGATAACGTCGCCCGTCCGTGGAAAAGAGATAGGCCCCCTCGCCACGATCGAAGGCGAGATCCGCGCGGTTGTAGGTCGGCATCAGCGCGCTGGTCACGGACAGACATCCTTTTCAGGTAAGACGACTACGGGTCCGCCGGGAGGCACCTCCCGGCCGGCAGGGGGATCAAAGGGGGAATAGGGGGCAGTGTCAATGCGCGGGGGGCGGGTGGCTGTCCGCCGTCCGCCGCAGGCGGGGCAAAGACTTGTCCCGCTTCAATCGACCCTGGCTCAATCTCCGAGGGCGATGCCCTCGCGCCGCGGGTCGGCCGCGCCCTGGATGCCATCCGGCGTCACCTTGAGGATCGAGAGGCCGCTCGACATGCCGGCGAAGACGGTCTCATGCCCCAGGGCGGTCAGCGCCGCGGCCAGGGGCTCGAGCTCGCGGTCCTCCTCCAGCTCGGTCTTGCCGTTGCGATTCAGCACATGCGGCAGGCTGGCGGCGGCGGCGGGGTCGAGGTTCCAGTCGATCAGCGCCACCAGCGCCTCGGCGACGTAGCCGATGATCCGGCTGCCGCCGGGCGAGCCCAGGGCGAAGGCCACCCGGCCGTCGCCGCCCAGCACGATGATGGGGTCCATCGAGCTGCGCGGCCGCTTGCCCGGCTCCACCCGGTTGGCGATCGCCAGGCCGGCGTCGTCGGCCGGCTGGAAGGAGAAGTCGGTCAGCTCGTTGTTCAAAAGGAAGCCGCCAGCCAGGCCCGGGAGCTGCACCAGCCGGCCGGAGCCGAAGGCGCTTTCGATCGAGGCGGTGACCGAGACCGCGTCGCCCCAGCGGTCGATCACCACGAGATGCGAGGTCGAGGGCGGCCCCACGCCGTCGTCCAGCAGGCCCTGCTTCTGCGGCAGTCCGGGCGATGCCTTGCCGCTCATCGCCCGGTCCGGCGACACCAGCAGCGCGCGCTGGCGCAGGTAGGCCGGGTCGAGCAGCTCGGCCAGCGGCTGCGGCACGAAGTCGGGATCGGCGAGGTAGGCATTGCGGTCGGCGAAGGCAAGGCGGCTGGCCTCGGCCAGCAGGTGCAGGTCGGCGACCGCCATAGCTGGACCCGGCAGGGAAAAATGCTGCAGCACGCCCAGGATCAGCAGCGTGGCGACCCCGCCGGAGGTCGAGGGGCCGTGCCCGCAGACACGGTAGGCACGGTAGGCCAGGCAGACCACCGCCCGCTCCTTCGGCCAATAGGCCGCGAGGTCGGCGAGGCTGAGGGTCGGACTGGCCTCCCCGGCATTGGCGGCGGCGACGATCGCCTCGGCCACCGGCCCCTCGTAGAACGCCGCCGGCCCCTCGGTCGCGATGCGCCGCAGCACCGCGGCATAGCCCGGGTTCACCAGGATGTCGCCCGCTCGCGGCGGCTGCCCCGCCGAGTCGTAGAAGAAGTGCGCCGCGGCCGGATTGGCCGCCAGGACCGGATCGTCGGTCAGCAGGCTGACCAGGCGGGGCGAGACCGGGAAGCCCTGCTCCGCCAGGCGCACGGCGGGAACGAAGAGCTCGGCCCAGGGCAGTCGGCCGTGGCGCTCGTGCACCAGCTTCAGCAGCGCGACGTAGCCCGGCACGCCGACCGAGCGGCCGCTCTTCACCGCGTCCAGGAAGTCGCGCTCCTGCCCGGCCGCGTCGAGGAACCAGTCGGGCGTCGCGGTGGCCGGCGCCGTCTCGCGCCCGTCATAGGCATGCAGGGCGCCGGCCTCGGCGTCGAACTGCAGCCAGTAGGCGCCGCCGCCGAGGCCGGAGGACTGCGGCTCCACCAGGCCCAGCACCAGCAGCGCGGCGATGGCGGCATCGGCGGCCGAGCCCCCGGCGCGCAGGATCTCCTGGCCCGCGGCGCTGGCCAGGGGATTGGCGGTGACCACCATCTGCCGCTCCGCGGTCGCAAGCTGGGCGACGGCCAGCGGCGTCTCGCCCTCCGGCGCGGCCTGGTCGGCGCGCGGCACGGCGGGCCACAGCAGCAGCGGCAGGAGCAGGGCAGCGGTCAGGCGAAGCATGGGCGGACATCCCTTGGGCGGCGGCTGGGGCGGCCAGTATTCGCCGCGCTGCCGCCGGGGCCAAGCCCGCAGGGTGGAAAGTCGCCTGCTAGTGGTGCAGTCCCCCCAACTGCTTGCAGAAGCGCGTCGCGTCGGCGCGGTGGCCCTGGGCGGCGAAGGCGCGGTGCAGCGGCCCCTCGTCGCGCTCGGCCAGCAGATGCGTATGCAGGCTGCCACAGCCCAGTTCCTCGGCGCGGCGCTCCAGCGCCTCGGCCAGGCAGGCGGCGATGGCGCTGCCGCCCACCAGGTCGAACACCACCACCGGGTCGATGTCGAGGCAGCAGCCGCTGGCGAGGTCGCCGCGTCGGCGATAGACCGCCAGCCCCAGCAGCACCCCGCGCTGGTTTTCCACCGCCAGCACGCCGTCACCGGCGCCGAGGTCCTTGAGATAGCGGCGCCAGGCCGCCAGGGTGAGGCGCGGGGCCGCCGCCTTGGCCAGCGGGAAGGCCTGGTCGAAGCGTTGCGGCGTCAGGTCGCGAACGACGAGGTGGGACACGGCTGGCGCGATCCTGGTCAAAGCGGGCATAAACCGATGGCGCCGAGCATGAGCCGGTGGGTGCCTGTCGTACCTTGATCTGCGTCAAACGGGCGCTAGTCTGTGCCCGCCGAGTGCGAGGGAGAGAGCGTGGCGGAGAGCAAGAGCCTGCCCGGTGTCGTGCCGATGAAGCCGGCGACGCCCCGTCCGGGGGCGCGGCCGGGCAACTGCGCCGCCTGCGCGGTGCGCGGGCTGACCGTCTGTGCGCCGCTGTCCCCGGCCGGCCTCACCGAGGTCGAGAGCCTTTCCACCCATCTGGTGCTGGAACCGGGACAGACCCTGTTCGACGAGGGCGAGCCGGCCGACCACGTCTTCAACATGACCGAGGGCACGCTGAAGGTCTTCAAGCTGCTGCCCGACGGCCGGCGGCAGGTGACCGGATTCCTCTTCGCCGGCGACTTCCTCGGCCTTGCCAGCCAGGACACCTATGCCTTCTCGGCCGAGGCGGTGACACCGGCGCGCCTCTGCCGCTTCCAGCGCCGTCAGCTCGACGGCCTGCTGAACCGTCACCCCGAGATGGAGCGCCGCCTGCTGAGCAAGGCCAGCCACGAGCTGGCCGAGGCGCAGGAGCAGATGCTGCTGCTGGGGCGCAAGACGGCCAAGGAGCGCGTCGCCTCCTTCCTGCTGCTGCTGGCGCGGCGCGCGGCGCAGCGCGGGGCGCCCGTCGATCCCCTGCCGGTGCCGATGAGCCGCACCGACATCGCCGACTACCTGGGCCTCACCACCGAGACCGTGAGCCGCACCTTCACCCGCCTGAAGAGCGACGGCCTGATCAAGCTGCTGCCGGGCGGCAAGGTCTCGCTGGTCCGGCGCGACGCGCTGGAAGAGATGGCGGCGGCCGGCTAGAGCATTCTCGAGCGAAGTGGACGCCGGTTCGCGTCAAGAAAATGCGTGAAATCAATAGGTAGCTGGAGCGGTTCGATTCAATCAGAAGCGAAACCGCTCTAGGCCGCGCCGCTTGCCCGCCGTCGCGCCAGGGGCGGCACGGCCTGGGGTGCCAGGTCCCAGGGGAAGTGGATCCAGGTGTCCTGGCTGACCTCGGTCACGAAGCTGTCGACCAGCGGCCGGCCGGCCGGCTTGGCATAGACCGTGGCGAAGTGCGCCTTGGGCAGCAGCTTGCGCACCGCTTGCGCCGTTTTGCCGGTGTCGACCAGGTCGTCGATCAGCAGCCAGCCCGCGCCGTCCCCCGCGTGCGGCGCCTTGAGGACCGTCAGGGTGCCCTGCGTCTGCTCGTCGTAGCTGGCGATCGAGACGGTCTCGATGACGCGGATCTCCAGCTCGCGCGCCACGATGGCCGCCGGCACCAGGCCGCCGCGGGTGATCGCCACGATGCCCTTGAAGGGGCCCTTGTCCATCAGGCGCCAGGCCAGCGCCTTGGAATGGCGGTGCAGTTCCTCCCAGGAGACCGGGAAGGTCCGGTCGGCTGCGTCGTCCATCGGTCTTGCTCTCCCTCCGGGCTGGGCGCCGCCCGGCGGGGTCGGCGCCATCAGGTGCTGACGTCGGGCAGGGCTTCCAGCCAGACGCCGTTGATCCTCCAGGAGCCGTCCTCCTGCTGCTGCATCGAGTAGCGCGCGAGGAAGGCCTTGCCGTTGCGGTCGACGAAGAGGACCTTTTGGATCACCGTCTCGCCGCGCAGTTCGAGGTCCTGGAATTCGACCTCGCGCGGACGATAGACCGGATCGTAGCCCTGCCGCACCATCTGCATGAAAGTCTGCGGGTCGCCGAAGTACTGCTGCAGGATGGGCGAGGCGAAGCTGAAGGCGGTGTTGCCGTCGTCCGCCTGGAAGGCGCGCAACTGGGTCTCGATCACGCTGCGGATGGCCTGCTGCTCGCCGGCGCCGACATCGGCACGGGCTGGCTCCAGGGCCAGCAGAAACAGGAAGAAAGCGGTCAGGACGCGCATGGGCAGCCTCCCGTAGGGCCGCCGCCTGCCGTGCCTGAATTCCAGGGCGGCGTGCCGCGTGCGGCCAAGCCTACGAAAGAACTACGCAGTGGCGGCGCCTTTGGATCAAGCCCGGCGCCGACGGCGCTTCAGCGCACGTAGACGTGCACCTCGTCGACGCCCACCTGGTTGCTCGAGGTGGCCGAGAGCGAGACGCGGTCGGCCGGCAGGCCCATGTTGGTCAGGCTGCGCAGCACCTGCTCGGCATAGCGCCGGGCGCGCTGGGCATTGGCCGCGGCGTTGCCGCCGGCCGGCGCCACGGCGACCAGGTCGAAGCCGGCGTTCGGCCGGCGTTCCAGCGCCTGCGAGACGGCGGAATAGAGGATGGCCTCGTAGTCGACGTTCGGCCGGTCGAAGCGGATCACCACCAGCGGCTGGCGCTGGCCGACCAGGCTGGCACCGCCGCCGGCCGGCGCCGGGGCCGGCACGCCCGAGGTCAGGGTCGAGAGGCTCTGGCCCATGTACTCGCCGTTGTCGATGGCGACCGACAGGGCCGTCAGGTTCGAGCGTTCCTGCCCCACATAGTTGGTGGCGCGCGCGATGTCGTCGGTCAGCTCGCCGCGCAGGCGATCGATGACCACCGCGGTCTTGGTGGTCTCGTCCTGCAGCACGGCCAGCTGCGCGTGGTCGGCGTCGACCGCGCCGCGCACCTGGAAGGTGGCGGTGATGGCTTCCAGCAGGTAGCCGGCAAGCGCCGCGTTGGCCGCCGAGTCGTTCAGCAGCACGTTCATCTGCGAGATCGACTGATTGACGCGCTCCAGCTCGCCCTGCGCCTCGGTCCACTGCTGCACCAGCTCGGGATTGCCCGGCGTGGTGCCGACCTGGAGCCGCGCGTTGATGCCGGCGACCAGGCCGTGATAGTAGGCGGCCGAGTTGCGTGCGTTGGCGCGCAGCGCCTGCAGCTGCGTATTCTCCTCGATGATCTGCTTCTGCAGGCCGAGCAGCTGGTCGCGCAGCTCCTGCGTGCGGTCGCCGACCGCGGTGCCGGTGGAATTGAAGTTGGTAACCCCCGGCGGGCTGAAGTTGGTGTTGCCGAGCGGCACGCCGGCCTGGCCGGAACTGCCCGGGGCCGTGCCGGTCGCCGCCGGCAGGACCGCCTCGTCCACGAATTCGCAACTGGCGAGCAGCAGCACGGCGCCGACGAGCGCTGCGGCCCGGCGCAGAATGGTCTTTGGCCTGCGGTGCATGAGCGAGCCCGTCTTTCTCTGTCCCCGACCCGATACCTGGGTAGCCCCCCGAATGGACACCCGGCCCGGCCGTTCCCCCGAACGTAGCAATCAGCAGATTACTGGAACCTCAGAGGTGCCACAAGCCCTGAAATCCCAAGGATTCCACGCACCTGCGGGCCGAGTCGAAAGCGCTTCCAAGGCGGAATCGCGCGCGTGCCGGGGCGCGGCGAAATGGGCCTAGTCTGGCGCTTGCATGTGCCAGGGGCTTCCGCTAGTGTCCCGCGCCTTACCGGACCGGGCCGCACTGGCGCCCGGCCGGCCCAGCGCGCCCGTAGCTCAACTGGATAGAGCACTAGACTACGGATCTGGGGGTTAGGGGTTCGAATCCTCTCGGGCGCGCCATTTCTCCAGCCATCTACATGTTTCCGCCCTTGGCAGAGGGCAGCCGAAGCCATCGCAGCAGAGTCCAATGCGACAGGGCCGGATCCTCCGGAAGCGGAGGCCGCGGGTGCGCCGCGTCGCGCAAGCCGGCGCCCTGGCTTGAGTTGAGCGCCGCGACGTTCGGTGCCACTGTCAGCCGCTCAGGCGGAGGAAGCCCCGATGACCGAGCCACGCCTTCCGATCACCGGAGGTTGCCTCTGCGGCGGGGTACGCTACACGATAGGCGAGGCGCCCCTTTTCTCCGGCCATTGTCATTGCCGGAACTGCCGTAAACATACAGGCGCGGCCTTCGCGACCGACGCCACCTTCCGCGCCGCCGCTGTAACGTGGAGCGGCGGGCAGCAGCGCTTCTACGGCTCCTCCGCAAGCTGCGAGCGCGGCTTCTGCCCGGTCTGTGGCAGTACGATTTCCGCGCGCTATGCGAGCAAGCCCGACATCGTCGTCATCGCGGCGGGGTCTTTGGACAACATCGACCTGCTCGCCCCCAGCGACCATGCCTTCGTCAAGGACAAGGCTGGCTGGCTGCCGCTCGGCGACGGCCTGCCTCAGTTCCAGGGCCCGCTGCCGGACTTCAAGGCGGAGAGCGAAGCCTAGAGCTGGACCGTGCCTGCTGCTGTGCCTTGATCTTCCTTTCGACGCGCCGTCGGCCGCGCCCCTGCCGGATCGAGCGGAATCAGCCGGCCGACCACGTCGTCCGGCGGGTGCAGACGCCCTGGCCCCGGCAGCCGCCACCTGACAGGTCCTGGGTAACGCGCCGCAGTCGCAGTAACTAGCGACAGCTGGCTGCATATTTATCTACTCAGATCGCTCAGAATTGATACTCTTTTTGGAGTTAAACGGGTCGCCGCCGACCTGCACGGACGGCAAGAACAGGGCCTTGGTACCCATGAAGTTCGTCATCGTCTCGACGCCACGGACGGGCACGAACCTCGTCATCGAGATGCTCAACTCGCACCCCGACTGCTTCTCGGGCTACGAGATCTTCAGCGATACGCACGTCGCCAACCGACATGTGCCCTGGTACCTGCCGGACGTCACAGACGATGCCGCGCTCTGCGACCTGCGGGCGACAGATCCGCTCGCCTTCCTGCGCCACCTCGAAGAGCGGACCTTCGCCGAAGGCTTCCAGGCCGTCGGCTTCAAGCTGATGTACTGGGAGGGTTCGCGCTTCCCGACAGTCCGCGACTATGTCGCGGCGGATCGCTTGATCCGCATCATCCACGTCAAGCGCCGCAACCTGCTGCGCCGCTACCTGTCCTACCGCCTGGCGGAAGAGACCGGGCAGTGGTGGACGGCGGCCGACGCCGAGGTGCGGCGGACGAAGATCGTCCTGACGCTGCCCGAGATCCTTGCCGACATCGCGATGGTACGGACGCAGCAGCGCGAGTACGACCAGCTGCTGGTGAACCACCGTGTACTTGAGCTCTACTACGAGGACATCGTGCAGGACTTCGCGGGCGCCGCGCAGGCGCTATGGCGTTTCCTCGAGCTGCGCGCCTGGGAGACGTTCGAGATCGGCTCGCGCAAGACCGGCGAAAAGTCGCTCGAGCAGTCGATCGAGAACTACGCCGCGCTGAAGGGCGAAATCACCGAGTTGCTGTCATTCATGGATTGAGCGCGGAGCGCGGAGCGGCGCGCATTTCCCGGGGCCTCGGCTTGAAAGCTGCATGCCCCTGTAATACGTTCTACATGGGACTCATGGAGGCCTGCTTTGAATGACAATGAGTGGCCCAAGAAGGAAAACAAGTACCGGGCCTTGTGGGAACATGCGCGCGGCATAGCAGCGGTCTCCTCGACCCCGTCTGATCTGCAACTCGGCCGTTCCAATCACTGCAATTTCAAGTGCGTCTACTGTATCGATCATCGCATCGGCAACAACGAGCCGCGCAGCAGGCTCTCGCCCCCGGTGTGGGAGGACCTGCAGAAGCTCATCCCCGCCACCGAGATACTGGCGTTCCACGGCATCAGCGAATTCTTCCTCGACCCGGAGTTCTTCGACATCCTGCGCAGGTGCGCCGAGACCCGGGCGACGCTGCGGCTCAATACCAACGGCTCGGTCTGTACGCCGCGGCACCTCGAGGCGCTGGCCAACTATCCCGGCCACATCATGATCGACTTCTCGCTGGACGCGGCGACGCCCGACACCTTCAGCCGCATCCGCGGCTGGAACTTCTGGCGCGTGCTGCGCAACATCCGCTCCTACATGGAGTGCTTCGCCGGCCGCCGCGACCGGACCTGGGTCGCGCTCTCCTTCGTCATCACCAAGAGCAGCGTCGGCGACATGGTGCCCACGGTCTATCTGGCGAAGGCACTGGGCGTGAACGTGCTGATGTTCTATCGCCTGCACGAGTACGAAGGGCTGGACTGGACCGTGGCGGCCAAGCACGGCGGCGACTTCACCTATCGCGACGAGATCGTCGGGGAGTTCCGCGAGCGCTACAACACCGAGATCGAGCGCACGCGCAAGGCGGCCGAACTCATGGGTCTGAAGATCGAGATCCCGGCGATGCTCGCCGAGACCGGGACCGAGACGGCCGAAGCCGAGACCGAGGAGACAGTGCAGTGAACGCGCCGACCGGACGTCCGGCTGCGCCGGAGGCCGATCCAATAGAGCCGCTCCCCGAGCCGCCGGTGAGCTGGATCGCCGACGCGCCGGCGAAACCGATCTGCGACGTGCCCTGGCTCGGCGGTTCGATCGTCATGTCGAACGGCACGGTCAACTTCTGCTGTTTCACCAGCGCGACCGTCGGCAACGTCAACGAACGGCCATTCCAGGAGATCTGGCAGGGCGCCGACATGCAGCGCATCCGCCAGTCGCTGTCCGCCGGACAGCTGCCGCCGGAGTGCCGGACCGGCTCCTGCCCGATCTTTCGCGGCGACGACAAGCACTACCTGGTCGAGCGCATGAACGGCGCCAACCTGGTAGCGACGCCGGACGGCGAACTGCGCACCTCGGACAGGATCCAGGCATTGCGCCGGCAACTGCGGGACAGCAGCCTGGCGGTCCTGCAGCCGGCGCCGGGACGCGGCCAGCCCCTGAAGCTGCGTGTCGAACTGGCCTGCAGTGGCGAGCCGCTGACGCTCGATCTCTTCATCGCCGTCGACTCGGCCGAGGGCCACCGGCGCTTCCTGCCGTCGCTCGAAGGCTACGCTCTGCCCTTTGCCTGCGATCTCAGCTGCGGACGACGGAGCCTCGATGTCGTACTCGACACGGCCGACGACGAGGACTTCTTCGGCGCCGCCGGACTCTACCGTGTCTGCGCCGCGGCTTTCATGCCGGGCAGCAACCCCAGTATCTCGTCCAACTGCCTCTGGGCGGGGAATCTGACCGTTCGCCTGGCCTGAACGTCGGCGCGGGAAGCCGGGAAGGGCGGCGCTATGCCAGCCGCAGTGAACGCAGCGTGAGGGCGTTCGCCGCCTTGGTCTTGATCTCGAGCGCCAGCATCAGGACGCCCCGCATGCGCGGCAAGGGCAGGGAGACTTCACGGTCCCGTCCCGGCGCCGTATGGCCACCGCGGTGGCCGACCGTCTCGCCGGTGAACTGGTCGAGGAGAGTCATCTCCCATTCCACCGTCGCGCTGCTGGCAGCGCTGGCCTGGAGGATGACACGGTCGTGGCGGTCCAGCCGCACGTCCATGAAGACGAGGCGCGACTGGCCGCCCGGATTGCCCAGAACCACCCCCTCCTCGCCGCGCGTCACCGTCAGGCCCCTGCCGATCAGCACGCTGGGCGACAGCGACCCGGCCTCGCCGACGGCGCGGATGAATCCACTGAGAGCGGGAATGCCGGAGGCCGGCGCCGCCGACGCGGCGTCCGGGCCCTGAATGCCGCGCGCCTGGTAAGCCATCTGGGGCACGCCCTCCATGGCGGCAGCCAGCGGGCGCGTCGCGCCCTGTCCGCCACGCCGGGGAGCCGCGCCGCCCGGGGCGCTGGTGGCGGGCTTGGCGCCACGCCGCAGCACGTCCAGCAGGTCGAGCGTGGTCGAGCGGCTGTCCTGGGTGGCCAGGGTCTCGACCAGGGTCTCGCTGAGGAAGTGGCGGTCGCCGGCGGAAACCGCGAGTTGCGCCGCCAGCGTCGGCCGTCCGATCTTCATCGCCAGCATGCGCAGGCGCTGCTGCATCGGCAGGTCCCAGTCGTAGACTTCGAAGATCTCGCAGGTAGCGTCCGCCGGACCGGCGGCGAGCTTGAGGTTGTCGTTCTCCTGGGTCACCAGGTCGCCGAAGGACGACATGGCGAACCAGGGCGCCGCATCGGGGAAGTAGAGTGGCCGGAAACCCAGGTCGCTGGCGATACCGGAGAGGTCGCGGAACCAGTGCGCCTGGTCGACCCGCTCCGGCCCCGCGCGACGCGCGGCGACCACCGGCAGCAACAGGAAGTTCAACCCTTCGAGCAGGCCGCGCTGGATCAGTCGCTGGCCTAGCGCCTTTGCCGGGATCCATTGCGACAGGGTTTCGTCGTGCAGCGGCAGGGTCTCGATCGCGGCCTTGAGCGCCGACACCGACACCGCCCAGACCGGCGAGACCAGCGGTGCCTGGACGGCGCTGACCGCCGGCAGGTCGCCGCAGGGCAGTTCCTCGGCCGGAATCTCGAGCGTGCGCCCATCGGCGGAGGTGCGTGCCACGAGACAGGAAACAGCGCCAGTGTCGCCGGCGCTCAGCAACGCCGTCGCGCGCAGGAAGAAGGCCAGGTCGACGTGGTAGTCGGCAGGCGAGAAGAAGGCGATGTCGGCGTCGAGGATGATTTCGCGCGCCTCGTCGACATTCTCGATTCCGAGCACCAGCGTGGAGACCTCGCTGGCCGCGAAGACCTCCTGCAGCAGGCCGGAGATCTGTGCCTGGGCCTTGCCGCCGCGCGAGGACAGGACCAGGTGCCCCGCGGCGCGGCCGAGGTAGCGGGCCTGCGCCCTGAGGTTCGAGATTAGGGTCGCGATCGGACAGGCGCCGGTGTCGATGACAACGTTGAGCAGCAGCCTTTCTTCCTGTGCGCCTGCCTTCGCGCGACGCGCCGGACCCGTGCCGGCGGAGTCGCGGGCGGGCTCGCGCTGCGACAGCCAGCCGTGCCACGCTTTCCAGATGCGCTGATTCTGCTCGGGCTTGAAGGCGATGGCGGCCTGCTGGACGCCCTGCGCAAGTACCGTCTCTAGCTTCCGCGCCAGCGGCGCGACCGCGGGTGGCACCAGGACCGCGTCGCGGTGCGAGGGGGCGATCAGCTCTTCGGTGCCGTGGCCCGAGGTGGAGATGAAGGGAATCCCGCGCTGCAGGCACTCGTAGATGACGCAGGGGCTGTTGTCGGCGATCGAGGGCATGACCGCCAGCTTGCCTGGCCGCTGCAGGTAGTCGAGCGCCTCCTGCGTCGACAGCCAGGTCGCCAGCCGCACGGAGAAGGGCCAGCGCGCGGCCCGCGCCATCAGCGGCGCGGCGACCGACACGCCCGCGGTCTCCGCCAGGCGACCCATGAAGGTCACGGTCTTGCCGCGCAGGCGCTCGGCAACACGTTCGAGCGCCTCGCAGAACAGCCACAGGCCCTTGCGCGTCTCCAGGCGCCCGAAGAAGACCAGTTCGTCCACTTCCAGCATCCGCGGCGCCGGCGGCGTGGCCTTGCGGATCAGCGGATAGGGCTGGACGTAGCACTGGGCAGGCAGCTGCCAGCCGTAGCGCGTGTACTCCTGCAACATGTAGGCGCTGGGGCTGATGACGAAGTCGGCCCACTCGACGCAGCGGCGCTCCATGCCCGTCAGGATCACGTCGCTGTCGCGGGTCATGTAGTGATCGTCGTGCTCCAGCACCCACTCCAGGCCGCCGTGCGTGACGACGCAGTAGGTCTGCCCGACATAGGGCGCGAGGCCCGCGCGCTTGGCGGCGATGGGGTAGTAGCCGCTGCCGTGGTGCTCGTTGAAATAGACCAGGTCGAAGTCGCCGGTCCGCAGATACTGCATCACCAGCCAGGACTTGGTCCGCCACTCGGCGTAGCCGCCGGCGTGGGGTATGTGGACCAGCTGGATCCCCTGGTTGGCGTACTGCTCCAGCCAGTTGGGCCAGGTCGAGGCGCCGGTGTAGGGATGGCCGCCCTGCACCTGGGTATAGAGGATCGTGACCCGGTGCCCTTCCGACGCGAGCTGCCGGGCAAGCGCGCTGTTGGCCGTACCGATGCCGCTGGAGTTGGAGGGGCCGACGATCTCGGCAGTGACGAGACAGACGTTCATCGCCCGCCCGCCGCGTACGGCGGTGAGGCCTTCGAGACTTTCCAGCGGCTGGAAGCTGCGGTCGCGCTGATCGGTCATCACTGCGGCACTCCCCCGCTAGGCCAACCGGACCCGCGCGAAGCGGGGATTGATCCAGACGGCATTGGCATCGTCCGTGGCGATCTCGTCGCCGCGCAGCTCGGTCATCAGCTGCACGGTGCAAGGCCCCCGCAGGTCCGGGGGAATCTCGAAATCGAAGCGGACCGCGGCGCTGCCGCTGGCGATGCTCTCTCGCGAGATGCGCCTGCCGCCGGCGGAGACGGCGACGCAGAACCGCACCTGGCCGCCGCCGAGCGCCAGCGTGCGGACGCTCGAATGGAAGTACGGACGATCTGTCAGGTCGACCTCGAAGGCCATGCGCCCGATCCCGTCCTCGAGGCGGTTCGCGCGAAGCAGGATGCCCTTGGCACCGCCCTCGTTGAGGAAGATCGGCTGGAACCGGTGATCCGACATGACGCAGCGCTGGCGTTCCACCAGCAGCGCCAGCGACAGATCCTCGGCCAATCCATCCCAGTAGCGTTCGACGCGGCTGGTGAAGTCGAAGTAGTGCGCGCCCTTGACCGAGGTGAAGTAGGCCAGGATTTCCTTGCCGAGCTCCATCTGCCCGGTGGCCAGCGCCGCGGTCGCGACCTGCTCGAGGTGGGCGTTGGACACGCCGCCGGCCGAACTCCACTCGGCCGCCTGCACGCCGGTCCGCGCCGCCGCGCGATCGAGAAACTCGCCGGTGACCGCGCGCCACTCCCGGTCGGCCGCGCGATCGACACCCAGGCGGGAGACCAGCGCGGGCGCGGAGCCCGGCACATGGCCGGCGCGGCGCGACAAGGCGGCGCGCCGCGCCGCGCCGCGGCGAAACACCTCGAAATGCGTGCGCGAGGCGCACTGCGCCACCGGGATGTCGGGGATCAGCTCCGCCGTGCCGCCCTTTGCGCGCAGGGCGCTCAGCAGCTCGTCGATCCAGTCGTCGACCTGCTTGGCGCGGGCATAGACCGGGTCCCACGGCAGGCACTCGCGCACCTGACGGAAGGCGGCACCGCGCATCAGCACGAAGCCGCTGTTGGATTCCAGCGACAGCGAGGCCAGCGTGTCCGACGCGCCGACGATCGGCTGCCGCAGGGTCGGCGCTGCGGAAGCCACGCTGACATAGGCCGGCGGGCGCTCCGGCGTCGGACACGCGCCGACGGTGGCCAGGCCCGCGACGGCGTCGCAATCCCGCGTGCCGAGCAGGTGGTCCCGCGCCCGCAGCAGCCAGTCCAGGCTGTTGTCGAGCGCCGCGTCCCAGATGCAGAGCAGGTCGGTCCGGTCAGTGCCGACCTCGTCGAGGAACCTTTCATAGGCACCGCGCGACAGCACCGGCAAGTCGCCGCAGCCTTGACACTCGTCGGCCGAGGGCGGCACTACCGCCGTGCGGAACTCGTCGAAGTGCGGCCGGGCCAGCGCGGCGAAGCGACGGACCGCGCTGCCGTTCAGCTCGCCACCGGTGCCTGAGACCAGCAGAGTGACGCGCCCCTTGGCGCCACCAGCGGCCGTCGCATCCCGCTTGACGGCCGCGGCCGGCCGCGACAGGTAGCCCTTCACCCACTCGACCAAAGCGCGCTCATTCTGCGCCGGGTCGAAGGAGAGACGGCCGGCCGTCGCGCCCGCTTGCAGCACTTCCTCCAGCCGTTCGACCAGCGCGCCGACGGTCGGCGCGAAGCAGCAGTCGGCACGCGAGGTGGGCGCGATCAGTTCCTCGCCACCGCTGCCGCTGGCGGCGATGAAGGGAATGCCGAGTTCCAGGCATTCCTGGATGACGCAGGGACTGTTGTCCTCCAGCGAGGGCATGACCGCCAGGCGATGTCCGTTCTGCAGGTAGTCGAGCGCCTTGTCGCGGTCGAAGTCCTGCATCACGCGCACCTCGAAGGGCCACGAGGCGCTGCGGGCAAGCAGGCGCTCCAGCGTGTGCCGGCCATTGGCCATGGTGTCGCGCCCCAGGAAGCTGACGACCTTGCCGCGCAGGGCATGCTTCATGCGATCGAGCGCGCCGCAGAAGACCTCGATCCCCTTGCGCCGCTCGAGGCGGCCGAAGAAGACCAACTCGTCGACCGGCAGCGGCCCTTCGGCAGCGGGCCGGCCGGCACGCTGGTGGATCGGCAGGATGTAGCGCTGGACACGCGTGTCCGCCGGAAAGGCCCAGCCGTAGGACTTGTACTTCTCGATCAGGTAGCTGCTCGGCGAGAAGACCACGTCGCTCAGTTCGACCGAGCGCCGCTCCATCTCCATCAGGCGGATGCTCGGCACGCCGCTGACCGGTTCGCCATTGATGTCGGCGATCCATTGCGTGGCGCTGTGGATCACGGTGCAGAAGCGGGTGCGCGCGAGGCGCGGGTTGCCGCTGCGCCGCGACAGCAGCGGATAGAAGGCCGAGCCATGCGTCTCGTTGAAGAACACCAGGTCGTAGGATTCGCTCTGCAGGTGGTTCATCGCGGCGAAGGACTTGCCGGGAAAGTCGTTCCACGCGCCCTGGTGCGCGATGGCCAGGAGGCGGATTCCCAACAGTGCGAAGCGCTCGACCTGGCTCTCGAAGCTGCCGCGGTGGCAGTTGACCACGCCGTTGGCCACTCGGGTGTAGAGCACGTCGACGGCGAAACCGGCGGCGGCGAGCGCCGTGGCCAAGCCGTGACAGGCCGTGCCGATCCCGCCGTTGTAGTCGGGACCGGTCAACTCGTCAGTGACGACGCAGATCTTCTCTCTCGACGGCGCGCGCATAGTGGTCTGCCTGCCGCAGCCGGGCCGTGCCCGGCCGCCCTGGCGAGTTTGTGGATGACTAAGGGAAGCTGAGGTCTGGTCCGGACCGTTCGATCAGCCGCTGTACCCGTCCGTGCCGCGGCTGGTGCCGACGTTCTCGTTGTCGAACCGCTGCAGGATCTGGCACTCGAACTCGGACGAGGCGGCGAAGCCCCCGCAGTCGACTTCAGGCGGCGTCAACTCGATGTTGATATCGGCCTCGGCGGCCTGGGTGCCGGCGACAGCGCCGGCCGCGACCTGCAGGGCCTGTGCCAGGCGATCCATCTCGCCACTGGACACCGCGTCGACTGGCGCGCTCCAGAGCGCCTCGTTCAGGATTGCCAGCGCCGCCGCCTCCTCCTGCTGGTCGAAGCCGAGCAGGCGGATGTTGGCCATGAGCTGCGGCAGGATGCGTGCGCGCTCCGAGGTCATAGGCACCAGCGCCTCGGCCAGTGCCGCGTTGAGCTCCGCGGCGGAAAAGACGTCGTAGCCCTTCAGGATCGACGAAATCAGCAGATCCGAGGCGAAGGCCTCGGACACCAGGGTACCTTGCACCGCGGGCGGCACTGTTATCGCCGATGCGCCCTGCGCTGCGTCAGCCAAAGCCGCACCCGACCAGCCGTACGCCAGAACCAGCGCACTCGCTGCGGACAAGCAGCTGATCTTGCGCCTAGACATCGCGGACTCCTTCCCGACTCTGATCCGTGGTTTTATGGGACTCACCCAGTGGGCGATTACCGTCCTGTGTAAGATGGTATTCAGAATAGCGTTTCATTTCAATACCGTTTTGAAATAGTTGCATTATCCGATGCTTCTCTGTGAGTTTTAATTTTAATCATCAGAATCAATGCTATGCAGTCGGATCAGTCAAAACTACCCCCAAGTCAAGATTGGCAATGCGTCGCATTCGTTGTGATCGCGAGCCCAAATTCTTGCGTATCGGGCTAGTGTCGCAATGTGAAATGTCGATCAGATGTCGATTTAACGCAAATCGTGTCGCTTGCAGACAGAACCAGGTAGTGTTGGACCGAACACGCCGATCGGGCGAAGCCCGGCGGCCGGGGGCGGGTTCTGGAACTGAGACGCGAGCGAGGGGCGGAAGGCCGGACAGAGGCTGGCAGCATCTATAGAGCGCGAACCATCGCGGCCAGACCTCCCTCCTATCGGGTCCGTGCTGCCTGTCCGCGCTAGTCCGTTGACCATGGCGAAGGGGCGGCGCCATTGACCGGAGACGAGACGGAGATCGGGATCAGGGCCGGCGCAACAGCGCCCGGCTCTCGGTCAGGCGAGGCAAGACAGTCGCTGTTCTACAGCCTGGGCGCCAGCATTGCCCTTCATCTGCTCGTCGTCGCCTTGCTCCTGACCCGCCAAGACCCCGCTGGCGAGGCGATCGGGCCGGAGATCGCCGCGCGTTTTTCCGTTGCCTTTGCGCCGGCCGCGAGCGACGCCGCCGCCGACACGACCGCTCCCGCCGCGCCGGATGCGCCGGATGCGCCGGTCGGTGCGATAGCAGACGACGCCCCGGCCGGGCCGCAGCAGGCTGCGGCGGCGACCGCGGCGGCGCCGTCCGAGACGGCGGCCCCCACGTCGTCGGAGCCCGCGTCGTCGGAGCCCGCGTCGTCGGAGCCCGCGTCGTCGGAGCCCGCGTCGTCGGAGCCCACGTCGTCGGAGCCCACGTCGTCGGAGCCCGCGTTGGCTGAAGCGCAGCCGGAGCCCGTGCCGCCGCCCACCGATGACGAGCCGGCGATGGCGGCCGCTCCTGTCCTCGTGCCGGAGCAGCCGGCGGATGCCGCCGCGAGCGAACCGCCGGCGGCAGCTCCGCCGCTTCCTCGCAGGCCGACGAGGCCCGACGTGGCGTCGCCTCCCGCGGCCTTGCCGGTCGCCACAGCGGAACCCCAGGCTGCCTCTCCCCCGGTCGACGCGCCGGTCGACACGCCGGTCGACACGCCGGTCGACGCGAAGATGCTGCCGGCCGCCCCAGCCTTCGTCGAGGCAGAGGCCCTGACCGCTCCTCCGCCACAGCGGGTCGAGCCACCGACGCCGGACGAGGCCTTCGCCGAGACGCTGCCTCCTCTGGATCAGACGCCGGTCGATAGGACCTCGTCCCCGCTGCCGGACGCGGCGCTCGCCGAGGCCCCGCCCGAGCTGACGCCGGCACAGGACGCCTCGCCGCTGGACGCGGCCGCGGCGGCGCCGAACCTCCAGGCCCCGATCCCGACACGAGAGCTGCCGCCTGTGCCTGCCCTGCCGGACGCCCCGCCGGAAACGGCAGATGCCCCGCCCCCGCAAGGGCAGCCCGCCGCAACGCCGGTGGCTGCCGCCGAGCTGCCGGCACCTGTCCCGGTGCCGGCCACGCGCACAGGGCCGCCCGAGCCGCCGCCGGTGATCGCCAAGAACAAGGACACCCCGGCGGCCAAGGAGCAGCCGGCCAAGGATGTCGGCACCACAGCACAGACGGCCTCGCCCGCTCCGGCGCCGGCACCGGCCCCCGACCCGTTGCCCGCCGCCGCCAGTGCGCCGCCGGTCAAGCTGACGGCGGCGGAAATCGACGCCTTCCGCGGCCAGATACGACGCTACTGGGTGGCGCCAGCCAGCGTGCGCGAGATCGTCGGCCTCAAGGCCAAGCTGCGGATCGTGATCAATCCCGACCGCACACCGCGCGAGGTCACGGTGGTCGACCTCGACCGCTACAACAGCGACGGCCGCTATCGCCTGCTCGCCGACAGCGCCATCCAGGCGGTCTGGGCTGCCGGGCGAATGCAGTTCAACCTGCCGCCGGACAAGTACGAGACCTGGTCGGCGCTGACCGTCACCTTCGACCTGGCCAAGGATGGCCGATGGTCCACCGGTTCGTCGCCGCCGACGACGCCGGCGCAAACCAACACCCTGGCGACCACCGCGCTCGACGATCCGCAGGGGCCGGCGGGCCGCTGAACGGGGTCGGCCCGGCCCAGCGTCCACCGGCTCGCTGATCGCGTCAGCAGTCTTTCGCCCCACGCCCGGGTGGCGCGGGCGTGCCGGCGCTGTAGCATGGCCGGATCATCCAGCCATCGACAGCAGGAAGGCAGTCATGCAGCAGCGCAGTCTCGGCCGCAGCGGCCTTACCGTTTCCGCCCTGGGCTTCGGCTGCATGGGCCTCAACTCGGCCTATGGCCCGCCGGCCGACCGCCTGGCCATGATCGCTGTGGTCGCCGCCGCGGTGGAACGCGGCGTCACCTTCTTCGACACCGCCGAGGTCTACGGCCCCTGGAGCAACGAGGAACTGGTGGGCGAGGCCCTGGCCCCCTTCAGGGGCAAGGTCGCCATTGCCACCAAGTTCGGCTTCGACGTCGATCCTGCCACCGGCAAGCGCGGCGACGGGCTCAACAGCCGTCCGGCGCACATCAAACAGGTCGCCGAGGCCTCGCTGAGGCGCCTGGGGGTGGAGACGATCGACCTTTTCTATCAGCACCGCGTCGATCCCGCCGTGCCGATCGAGGAGGTGGCGGGCGCGGTGAAGGAGCTGATCCAGGCCGGCAAGGTCCGGCACTTCGGCCTGTCCGAGGCCGGACCGCAAACCATCCGCCGCGCCCACGCCGTGCAGCCGGTGGCGGCGTTGCAGAACGAGTATTCGCTCTGGTGGCGCCGCCCCGAGGAAGGACTTCTCGATCTGCTGGAGGAACTGGGCATCGGCCTGGTGCCCTTCAGCCCGCTGGGCCGCGGCTTCCTGACCGGCAAGATGGACACCACGACGCCCTTCGGCGCCGACGATTTCCGCAGCGGCCTGCCGCGCTTCGCGCCGGAAGCGCGGCTGGCGAACCAGTCCGTGGTGCAGCTGCTGATGCGCATCGCCGAGCGCAAGGGCGCGACACCGGCCCAGGTGGCCCTGGCCTGGCTGCTGGCGCAGCGCCCCTGGATCGTGCCGATCCCCGGCACCCGCCGGATCGAGCGCCTGGACGAGAACCTCGGCGCCCTCGACCTGATCCTGACGGCGGAAGACCTGGCCGAGATCCGCGAGGCCGCCGAGGCCATCGCCATCGCCGGCGATCGCTACCCCGAGGCGATGGAGCGCCAGACCGGGGTCTAGAAGAAGCCCTCGAGAAAGGCGGCCGCGGCCGGGGAGAGGCCGACCAGCTTGTCGGTGGCCTGGCGGTAGAACTTGAAATTCAGCTCGCTCTCGGCCCGGCCGTCGGACCAGTCGGTGAAGCGCTTCAGCGCGGCACGGCCCAGGGGCAGCCGGGCGAGCGCGGTGCGCTCGATGGCCAGCGTGACGAGCGGCGTCTGGCGGGCCAGTGCGGGATTGCGCGGCAGGGCCTCGGCGGCGGTCACGCGTCCCTGGGCCACCAGGCCCCTGCCGCCCGCGTTCTCGCTGGCGAAGAGGAAGACGCGGTCGCCGACGGCGATGCGCTTGCCGCCGTACATGGTCTTCGCTGCGACGAAGGCGAACCGCTTCGCGGCCGGATCCTGGATCGCCGCCTTGATCGCGTAGTCCATTGCCCTGCTCCACGAGCAGGTTGCCGGATTCGGGCCGCGACGTCACGCGCCGGCGCGGTGCGAGGACTCACGCCGCCCCACCGCCGGCCAGCAGGGCCGAGGCCCGCTGGATGTGCGCGTCCATGTGGGCGCGCGCCGCCAGGGCGATCCATTCGCGCGCCAGCGTGGCGGCCACCTCGCCTTGGCCCAGGCGGCGGTGCGCCTCGACCCGGCTGGCCAGGATCTCGACCTGCAGTGCGACATAGGGATCGGTCTCGCGCACGCAGCGCCGATAGGCCTCGTCCAGCCAGCGTGTCGTAGTGGCCAGTTCTCCCTCGGCCGCGTAGGTCAGGGCCAATGAGCGGGCCACGGCGGCCTCCCAGCAGGGGTCGCGCAGCTGGCAGCTCAGCGCATAGGCATCCTCCAGCGGCGGGCGCAGCCCCGACGGCACCGCGTCGCGCAGCAAGCGCGCCTCGCCGAGCAGCGCCACCGGCCAGGGCCGGAAGGAAACCCACTGGTACTCGTCGATCAGCGCCAGGCAGAGCCGCAGCCAGGCTTCGGCCTCTTCCGGCCGCCCGGCGACGAGGTGGCCGCGCGCGCCCAGGCCCAGCGACCAGATCTCGCTGCGCCGGCTGCCGGCGCGGCGGGCCGCCTCCAGCGCGCTGGCGTAGTGCTCCAGCCCCTGCTCCACCCGGCCCCAGTCGACCAGGTTGAAGGCCGAGACCGCGTGGATCTGCGCCAGGTCCTCGGCCTCATCGGCCTGCTCCAGCGCCAACGCCAGGTATTGTTCCGCCGCCGGACGGCGGCCGGCCAGCGCCTCGACATAGCCCAGCTCCATGAAGCCGCAGGCGGCGATCTTCGCGTAACCCTTGGGCCGCGCGATCTCGGTGCACTGGCGCAGCAGCACCGCGCCCTCGTCGTCGAAGCCGCGTACAGCGTGCACCAGGCCCTTGCCGAGTTCCAGCATGGCCGCCGACAGCAGGTGCAGGTCGCGCGCCTTCTCCGCCTCGGCGACCGCGAGGCGCAGGTTCTCGATGCCGCTGTCCATCGCACCGGCCACCAGCGCCGCGGTGCCGGCGCGGATCAGCGAGCGCACGTGCGAGGCGGCGGAGATGCCGGGCGGCGGCGCGGCGGGCCCGCGTCGGGCGGCGCTGCGCAGCGCCGGCGAAGGCGGAATGCCGAGCTCTTCGGCGAAAAGGCGCTCGGTCTGCTCGACATGGTCCAGCGCCGCCTCGGCCCGGCCGGCCAGGGCGAGACTCTTGACCAGCAGAACCTGCGCGCTCTCGTTGAAGACGTCGCGCTTGACCGCCAGCTCCGCCAGGCGGATGGCCGTGTCGCTGTCCTGCAGCGCCAAGGCGCGCAGCGTCTCGCGGCGAAGGCGGTCATCGATCTGCGCGGCGAGCTGCGTGCGCTCGACCAGCAGCCAGGTGGAGAACTCGGGGCTGCACTGTGGCTCGACGCCGGCCAGCAGCGGGCCGGCCTCCGCGAGGTCGAGCCGATCCTGCTCCAACAGCCAGAGGTCGACTTCGGTCCCGGCCGGCAGGCGCAGTTCCACCGGATCGCCGACCAGGCAGTCGGAGGAGTCCAGGGCCTTGCGCAGCGCCGCCAGGCACCAGCGCAGCGCGCCCAGGGGGTCGACGCTCTCGCCGAAGAGCTCGGCCGCCAGGGTGCGGCGGTCGAGCGGCTGGCGCGCCAGCACCAGCCGGGCCAGCAGGGCCCAGGCCTGGTGCCCCCGCACCGCCTGGCTCCGCCCCTCGCCGTCGAGGATGGCCGGCTTGCCGAGCAGCTTGATCCTGGTGGTCACGTCCCTGGAGCTCCCGTCGCGGCGGTGCGGCCCGGCGCGGGGCCGGCCACCGAGACCAAGCATGCCGCCGTGTGACGAAGCGTGTGAAGGCCCCGACCTGGCGGCGACCGGGGATCCGCGTCCGGTCATACGCCCGGCGGCGAGGATCGCTTCCGTCGCATCCAATCCAAGGAGAGAATCATGCCGACATTCGTCATCGAACGGGACATCCCGGGCGCCAATCGCCTGACCGCGGACGAGCTGAAGGGCATCGCCCAGAAGTCCTGTGCCGTGGCCGCCAACCTGGGCGTGCCCTATCACTGGATCACCAGCTACGTCGCCGGCGACAAGATCTACTGCGTGCACGAGGCCGAAAGCGCCGAGGTCGTCTTGCGCCATGCGCGCGACGGCGGCTTCCCGGCGAACAAGGTGACCGAGGTCGCGGCGATCTTCGGGCCGCAGACCGCGCTGGGCTGATGCCTGGTCGGGGACCGGGAGGCACCTTGCGGCCCGGTCCCCGGATCAAGCCAGCGTCCCACTGCCGGCACAGGTGTCATGCCGTGCCGCCGTGGCGCGGCGGCGCCGGAGGCTTCCTATAGTCTGCTGACCAGCTTCCAGCCCCCGGACCGCCTCCATGCCTGCCTTCGCCGCCGCCCCGCCCCGGGCCATGACGCGCTTTTCCGCGGTCGCGGCCGCCACCTTCTTCGCCAGCAGCAGCGCGCCGACACCGCTCTATCGCCTCTACCAGGAGACCCTGGGGCTCTCGCCGCTGCTGCTGACGCTGATCTTCGCCGCCTATGCCTTCAGCCTGCTGGCATCGCTGCTGACCCTGGGCAAGCTGTCGGACTACGTCGGGCGCAAGCCGATGATCCTGGCGGCGCTGCTGCTGAACGCCCTGGCCATGGCACTCTTCATCGTCGGCGGCGCGGCCGGCTGGCTGCTGGCGGCGCGCGCGGTGCAGGGCTTCGCCGCGGGCATCGCTACCGCGGCCCTCGGTGCCGCCATCCTGGACAGCGACCAGCGCCACGGGCCGGTGATCAACTCCATCACCGGCTTCCTCGGCCTCACCGTCGGCTCGCTCGGCGCCGGCGCGCTGGTGGCCTATGGCCCGCTGCCCGAGCGCCTGGTCTACATCCTGCTGCTCGCCCTCACGCTGGCGCTGATCCTGCTGCTGGCCTGGATGCCGGAGACGGCGCACCGCCGGCCGGGCGCCCTCGCCTCGCTGCGTCCGCGCATCGCCGTGCCCCGCGAAGCGCGGCGCGCGCTGATCGCCGTGACGCCGGTCAACATCGCCGGCTGGGCGCTGGGCGGCTTCTACTTCTCGCTGATGCCATCCGTGGTGCGGACTGCGACCGGCCTCGCCTCGCCGCTGGTCGGCGGCCTCGACATCGCGCTGCTGACCGCGACCGCGGCGGTCATGGTGCTCCTGCTGCGCCGCCGCGCCCCGCAGGAGCTGCTGACCCTCGGCACCTCCAGCCTGGCGCTGGGCGTCGCCGTGACCCTGGGCGGCCTGCTGGCCGAGGCGACGGCGCTGCTGTTCCTCGGCACGCTGATCTCGGGCGTCGGCTTCGGCACCACCTTCACCGGCGTGCTGCGCAGCGTGCTGCCGCTGGCCCCGGCGAACGAACGCGCCGCGCTGCTCGCGGCCTACTACTGCGTGAGCTACCTGGCCTTCAGCCTGCCGGCGCTGTTGGCTGGCCTGCTGCTGCCAAGCCTCGGCCTGCCGATGATGACCTACCTCTACGGCAGCGTGGTCATCCTGCTGGCCCTCACCTCGCTGCTGGCGCTGCAGCTGCGGCGCCAGCAGCCGGCGGGAACCTGACCCTCAGGCCGCGCGGATGAAACGCAGCAGGTCGTCGTTGACCTTGCCGGCCTCCACCGTGGCCATGCCGTGGGCGCCCTTGGGATAGACCTTGTATTCGTTCTTCGGCACCAGCTTGGAGGAAAGCGCGCCGGCGGCGCCGATCGGCACGATCTGGTCGTCCTCGCCATGCAGGATCAGCGTCGGCACGTCGAAGCGCTTCAGGTCCTCGGTGAAGTCGGTCTCCGAGAAGGCCTTGATGCAGTCGTAGACACCCTTGATGCCGCCCATCATGCCCTGGCGCCACCAGTTGTGGATCAGGCCCTGCGAGGCCGTCGCCCCCGGCCGGTTGAAGCCGTAGAAAGGCAGGGGCACCTCCTGGAAGTACTGCGAGCGGTCGGCCAGGGTCTTGGCGCGGATCTCGTCGAACACCTCGATCGGCAGGCCGCCGGGATTCTTGTCGGTCTTCAGCATCAGCGGCGGCACGGCGCTGATCAGCACCGCCTTGGCGACGCGCTGGGTGCCGTGGCGGCCGATGTAGTGCGCGACCTCGCCGCCACCGGTGGAGTGGCCGACGTGCACCGCGTCCTTCAGGTCCAGCGCCGCGGTCAGCGCCGCCAGGTCGTCGGCATAGGTGTCCATCTCGTTGCCGTGCCAGGTCTGGGTCGAGCGGCCGTGGCTGCGGCGATCGTGCGCGATGCAGCGATAGCCCTGGCCGGCCAGGAACATCATCTGCTTGTCCCACTCGTCGCTGCTCAGCGGCCAGCCGTGGCTGAACACGATGGGCTGACCCGAGCCCCAGTCCTTGTAAAAGATCTCGGTGCCGTCCTTGGTCCTGATGCTGGGCATGACGCTGGTCCTTCGGTTGGGCGGAAGCCGCGATGGTACCCGGTCATTCAGCCAGCACGGAAGGCGGCCGGGGTGAAACTTTCGTCTCAGACTCGCCCTCAGGACGGCGCCTTGGCCCGCCGCCGCGCCGCCTCGGCCTCGATCGCGCTGGTGAGCTCGGGGTGCTGGCCGGCCAGCGCGCGAAAGTCGGCGATGTCGAGCGCGAGGAGCTGCGCCGAGCGGCGCACCAGCACGCTGGCGCTGCGCGGCTCGCCGGTGATCAGCGCCATCTCGCCCAGGAAGGCGCCCTGGCCCAGGCGCACGGGCTGCGGTTCCAGCGCCACCTCGACCTCGCCGTCGACGATGAAGTACATGCAGTCGCCGGGTTCGCCCTTGCGCATCAGCGGTGCGCCGGCCGGCAGGCGGCGGGGGCGGAGCAGGCGCGCCACCTCGGCGATCACCTGGGCGCCGAGCTGCTTGAAGAGCGGCACCCGCGCGACCAGTGCCCAGGTGCGCAGGAAGTCGCGTCGGCGAATCTCGGCGGCGAAGCCCGAGGCCAGGATGCCGGCCCAGAGCGCGAAGATGGCGATGCCCAGGATCATCACCAGGCTGGCGATGACTCGGCCCAGGTCGGTCGCCGGGATGGCGTCGCCGTAGCCGGTGGTGGTCAGCGTGACGATGCACCACCAGAGCGCGGCGGGCAGCGAACCGAAGGTCTGCGGCTGGCCTCCGCGCTCCAGCAGGTACTCCGCCGTACCGGCCAGCAGCAGCACGATGGCAAAGGCGGCCAGCACGCTGAGCAGCGCGCCGCGCTCGTTGTGCAGCACGCGACCGATCAGCGCGAAGCCGGCGACATAGCGCGTCAGCTTCAGCATCCAGAGCACGCCGAGCGTCGCCGCCTCGCTGGCTGGCAGCCCCGCCAGCAGGGCCAGAGGGATGCTCCAGCCCGACACCAGGTCGACCAGGCCCAGGAAGGAGAGGAGATAGCGCCGCCGCGCCGCCGGCCGGCCGGGCGGCGTCGCGAGGCGCGGCGCGGCGAGCAGGCGCAGCAGCCATTCGGCGGCGAAGAAGGCGGTGACCAGCAACGCCATGTCGACCAGCAGCCGCCGGTCGATCGGCGTCGATTGCAGGGTGAGCTCGACGACGGCGACGAGGCCAAGCACCAGCAGGCCATGATGCAGCCAGCGGAAGGCGCGCGCCGAGCCGTCACGCGCCTCCGCGTTCAGTATGGTTCCCAGGATCCGAAGGTCCATCGGCTGCGTCCCTCCCGCCACCGCCAAGAATACCGCGCTTCGGCGCTGGGCGGCAGGGACGCTCGGCCGCAGCCGGCGGCCGTCAGCCGGGGTTGGGCCGCTCGTCCCGCTCGACCAGGCGGGCGAACTTGTCCAGCGCGCCGGTCCAGCCGCGGGCGTGACCGTCGCGGGCGCCGGCGTCGAAGAACTTCTCGTGGATCAGCGTCAGGAGGGTCCCGTCGCCGTCGGGCTTCAGCAGCACGGTGACGCGCGATTCGCGCTCGGGCGTGGTGTGCCAGGCCCAGGTGAAGACCAGCTTCCGGTCGGTTTCGACTTCCTGGTAGACGCCCCCGACCTCGTGCTTCTCGCCGTCCGCCGCCTGGAAGCGGGCGGTGAAGCGGCCGCCGACGCGCAGGTCGATCTCGGCGCTGGCGCTGACCACCGGCCCCGGGCCGAACCAGGCCGCTAGCTGCGCCGGCTGCGTCCAGGCGGCATAGACCCTGGCCGGCGGCGCCTTGAGGCGGCGCTTGAGCGTGAGGCTGGGGACGACGGTGCCGGCGCCGTCGAAGTCGGCGCTGGTGGTGTCGGCGAGCATGGGCGGTCCTCCTCGACAAAGGCCGCCAGGCGGTCGAGGCCGGCGGTCCAGAAGAGCTGGTAGCGGGCGAGCCAGGCCATCGCCTCCTCCATCGGGGCGGCGGTCAGTCGGCAGGTGACCGTACGGCCCTGCTTGCGGCGCTCGATCAGGCCGGCGTCGGTCAGCACGGCCAGGTGCTTCATCACCGCCGGCAGCGAGACGGCAAAGGGCCGCGCCAGCGCGCTGACCGTCAGGCCCTCGCCCGCGCGCCCCGCCTCGCCGAGGCGCGCCAGCAGGGCGCGGCGCGTCGGGTCGGCCAGCGCGGCGAAGGTGCGGTCCAGGGCGGGGATCGTAAAGTTAACCATATGGTTTACTATTACGCCCCGCGCGGCCGGAGTCAAGGCCTCGCGCCAGCCGGCATGACGTGTCAGGCCACGGCGGGCCTGCGCGCCGGCTTGGCCAGGGTCAGCACCAGCAGCGCCGCCACCAGGCAGAGCGCGCCGGCGGTGAAGAAGGCCGGCAGGTAGCTGTCGAACGCGCTGCGGCTGAAGCCGGCGCCATAGGCGGCGAAGGCGGCTCCGAGCTGGTGGCCGCAGAAGACCCAGCCGAACACCAGGTTGGCGCGCTCGCGCCCGAAGCGCTCGGCCGTCAGGCGCACGGTCGGCGGCACGGTGGCGATCCAGTCCAGGCCATAGAACAGCGCGAAGAGCGAGAGGCCGTAGAAGGTGAAGTCCGCGTAGGGCAGGTAGAGCAGCGCCAGGCCGCGCAGCCCGTAGTACCAGAACAGCAGCCAGCGATTGTCGAAGCGGTCGCTGAGCCAGCCCGAGCCGACCGTGCCGATGAAGTCGAAGATGCCCATCAGGGCCAGCACCGAGGCCGCGGTCACCGCCACCAGGCCATAGTCGCCGCAGAGCGCGATGAAGTGCGTCTGGATCAGTCCGTTGGTGCTGGTGCCGCAGATGAAGAAGGTGGCGAAGAGCACCCAGAAGACCTGGCTGCGCGAGGCCGCGCGCAGCGCCGCGATGGGCGAAGTCGCGGCGCGCGTCGGGCGCGGCGGAGCGACACTGTCGCCATAGGGCAGCAGGCCGAGATCCTCTGGCCGGTCGCGCATCACCGCCAACACCGCGAGCGTGGCGAGCAAGATCATGCCGAGCACGCCGGCCAGCGCCCAGCGCCAGCCGTAGTCCTCGGTCACCGCGGCCAGCAGCGGCAGGAAGAGCAGCTGCCCGGTCGCCGAGCTCGCGGTCAGCAGGCCGACCACGAGGCCGCGCCGCCGAGTGAACCAGCGGGTCGCCACCGTGGCGCCCAGCACCAGCGCGGTGAGGCCGGTGCCGAAGCCGACGACCACGCCCCAGAGGGCGACGAGCTGCCAGACCTCGGCCATGAGGAGCGAGCCGCCCAGCCCCAGGAAGATCAGCGCCAGCGCCGCCAGCGTGACGCGGCGCACGCCGTAGCGGTTCATCAGCGCGGCGGCGAAGGGCCCCATCAGGCCGAAGAGCACCAGGCGGATCGCCAGGGCGCTGGAGATCTCGGCCGTGTCCCAGCCGAATTCCTGCTCCAGCGGGCGGATCAGCACGCCGGGCGCACCCATGGCGCCGGCGGTGACCAGCATGGTCAGGAAGGTGACCCCGGCCATCGCCCAGCCATAGTGCACCTGGCGCCGCGCCAGCGCGGCGGCGAGACGGTTCGAGAGCATGCGAGGGCCTTTAAATGTTGTGTGTAATTTATATGTATTGATGATGACGATCCGCTATCCTGTCAATTGACCGGGCGGACAAGGTCTAGCGACGGAGAACGAGAATGCGTGTTTCCAGGCAGCAGGCGGCAATCAACCGCGAGCGCGTGCTGCAGGCTGCGGGGCGCCTGTTCCGCGAGCGCGGCTTCGAGCGCGTGGCCGTGGCCGAGATGACCCAGGCCGCCGGCCTGACGCACGGCGGCTTCTACAACCAGTTCGACTCCAAGGAGGCGCTTGCGGCCGAGGCCTGCGCCGCGACCTTGGCAGAGTCCGCGGCGCGCTGGCGCAAGCGGGCGGCGACAAGCGATGCGCCACTGAAGGACCTGGTGGAGGGCTATCTCTCCTGCCGGCACCGCGACAATCCGGGAAGCGGCTGCACACTGGCCGCGCTCGGCACCGAGGCGGCGCACCAGGGCAAGGCCGTGCGACGCAGCTTCGCCGCCGGACTGCAGGGACTGGCCAGCGTGCTGGCCGAGCTGCTGCCCGGCCGCGCGGCGGCGAAACGGCGCCGGTCGCTGGCCATGCTCTCGGCCATGGCCGGTGCCCTCATGCTCTCGCGCGCCGTCGAGGACCCGGCGCTTTCGGCCGAGATCCTGGACGCGACCCGCGACGAGCTGCTGGCCTGACGGCGGCCGCGCGCTCGGCATCCGCTGCCGCCTGCTGCAGCAGCCAGTCGCGGAACAGCCGGATCAGCGGCCGCCCGGCGCTGCCCCGCGGGCAGACGATCCAGTAGGCGAAGGGCGCGGGCAGCGCCTCGGCCAGCGGACGGACCAGCCGCCCCTGCGCCAGGTCGAGCGCGGCCAGCGCGCTGCGTGCCAGCACCACCCCCTGGCCGGAGACCGCGGCGTCGATCGCCAGGCTGGTGTCCGAGAAGACCGGCCCCTGCGGCTCATCCAGCGTCACGCCGAAGGCGGCGAGCCACTGCCGCCAATGCCCGCGCTCGCGGTCGTGCAGCAGGCCGGCGGCGGCGAGGTCGGCCGGCGCGGCGATCGGATGCGCCGCCAGATAGCCGGGACTGCAGACCGGAAAGACCCACTCGGGACAGAGGCGCGTGACATGCAGGTGCGGCCAGTCGCCGGTGCCGTGCCGCACCGCCAGGTCGATGTCGTCGACGGCGAAGTCGACATGCCGGCGCGAGGCGCTGATCCGCAGGTCGAGCGTCGGGTGCGCCGCCAGGAAGTCGCCGAGGCGCGGCACCAGCCACTTGCTGGCGAAGTTCGGCGACAGCGTGACCGTCAGCACCTGCGACCGCGCGCCCGCGCCGAGGGCCGCCGCGCCGGCGGCCAGCCGCTCCAGTGCCTCACGCGCATAGGGCAGGTAGCGCAGGCCGGCCTCGGTCAAGGCCAGGCCGCGCGCCCGGCGTTCGAAGAGGCGCACCGAGAGCAGGCCTTCCAACGTATGGATTTGATGGCTCACGGCACCCTGTGTCAGGTTCAGTTCGGCCGCCGCCTGCGTGAAATTCAGCAGGCGAGCCGCGGCCTCGAAGGCCTTGAGGGCGGTGGTGCTCGGCAGGCGCGGCATGACCGTTACAATCAATTTTCCTAATGGATAACGCAAAAGACCGCGCTTCCGGAAGCAGAACCGTCGGCGCAGTGTCACACAGCGGCGCTAGACAGGCAGGGGAGGCGGACATGGGCGGCACGGCAATCTCGGCGGGCGAACTCGCAAGACTGGTCGGCACGGCGACGGCGCCGCTGGTGATCGACGTGCGCCGCCGGCCGGTCTTCGAGGCCGACGGCCAGCGCATCGCCGGCGCGATCTGGCGCGACCATCGCGCCGCCGCCTCCTGGGGCGCGGCACTGCGGTCCGACCGGCCGGTGGTGGTCTACTGCATCCACGGTCACAACGTCAGCCAGGGCGCGGTGGCGGCGCTGCGCGCGCTGGGCCACGACGCCCGCCACCTGGAGGGCGGCATCGAGGCCTTCCGCGCCGCCGGCGGCACGCTGGTCGCCAAGGGCGGCGAACTGCCGCCGGCCGAGGACCGGCCGACGCGCTGGGTGACCCGCGAGCGGCCCAAGATCGACCGCATCGCCTGCCCCTGGTTCGTCCGCCGCTTCGTCGACCCGCAGGCGGAGTTTCTCTATGTCGGCGCCGAGTGGGTGAGCGAGACGGCGGCGGAGTTCGACGCCATCCCCTTCGACGTTCCCGACGTGGAGTTCAGCCACGTGGGCGAGCGCTGCAGCTTCGATGCCTTCCTGGCGCGCTTCGGTGCCACCGACCCGGCGCTGCTGCGGGTCGCCCGCGTGGTGCGCGGCGCCGACACGGCCCACCTGGAACTGGCGCCCGAGGCGGCCGGCCTCAAGGCCCTGTCGCTCGGCCTCGCCGCGGCGATCGCCGACGATCACGCGCTGCTGGCCGCCGGCATGACGCTTTACGACGCGCTCTACGCCTGGGCGCGCGACGCCCGCGACGAGACGCACGACTGGCGGCCCGACGAGATGAGACAGGACCACACGGCATGACCTCGACACTGGCCGACGCAGCGCCGGCCGCCCTGCCCGACCGCCCGACGCTGGGCGAGGCCTTCCGCCTCTGGCTGCGCATCGGCTGCCTGTCGTTCGGCGGGCCGGCCGGGCAGATCGCCCTGATGCACCGCATGCTGGTCGAGGAGCGCCGCTGGATCGACGAGACCCGGTTCCTGCACGCACTGAACTACTGCATGCTGCTGCCGGGCCCCGAGGCGCAGCAGCTCGCCACCTATATCGGCTGGCTGTTGCACCGCACGGTGGGCGGCCTGGTCTCCGGCATCCTTTTCGTCCTGCCGGGCGCGCTGGTGATGCTGGCGCTGTCGCTGCTCTACGTGCATTACGCCCACCTGCCGCTGATCGCCGCCGCCTTCGTCGGCGTGAAGGCCGCGGTGCTGGCCATCGTGGTCGAGGCGCTGCTGCGCATCGCGCGGCGGGCGCTGAAGCTGCCGGTGCACTATGGCTTCGCCGCCCTCGCCTTCCTCGCCATCTTCGCCTTCGGCGTCGGCTTTCCCTGGATCGTGTTGAGTGCGGCGCTGGCCGGCCTCCTCGGCGGTCTCGCCTGGCCGGCGGCTTTCCGACCGACGGCGAAGAAGGCGGCGGCGGCGGGCCCGCCCAGCGTGGTCGATGCCATGGCGGCGCGGGGCGAACTGGACCACACGCGGCCGAACGCCAGGCGCGCGCTGCTGCTGCTCGCGGTCTTCGCGCTGCTCTGGGGCGGCGCGGTCCTGGGCCTCGGCGCGCTGCTGGGGCCGCAGCACGTGCTGGCCGAGGAGGCGCGCTACTTCAGCCGCCTGGCAGTGGTGACCTTCGGCGGCGCCTATGCCGTGCTGGCCGACATGGCGCAGCAGGCGGTGGCGACGCATGGCTGGCTCACCGCGCCGCAGATGCTGGATGGCCTGGGCCTGGCCGAGACCACGCCAGGGCCGCTGATCCTGGTGACGCAGTTCGTCGGCTTCCTCGGCGCCTGGAACCAGCCGGGGTCGCTGCCACCGCTGCTCTCCGGCCTGGCCGGCGCGGCGGTGACGCTCTGGGTCACCTTCGTGCCCTGCTTCCTCTGGATCCTGCTGGGTGCGCCCTGGATCGAGCGGCTGCGCGACAACCGCCACCTGGCCGCCGCGCTGTCCGGCATCACCGCGGCGGTGGTCGGCGTGATCCTGAACCTGGCGGTCTGGTTCGGCCTCCGGATCACCTTCGCCACGCTGGACACGGTGACGGCCTGGGGCCTCCACCTGCCGTTGCCGGACCTGGCGAGCCTCGACTGGGTCAGCCTTTGCCTGACGCTGGCGGCCGGCGTCGCCCTGCTGCGGCTGCACTGGGGCGTGGTGCCGGTGCTGGGCCTGGCCGCCGCCGCCGGCCTGGCGATCGGCCTGGCCTGACCGCGGCGCGCCACCAGAGCTCGGTCAGCAGCGCCGCCACCGCCGCCTCGTCGCCGGCGAGGCGCGCCAGCGCCGGGTCGCGGCGCAGGTAGAGCGTGGTGAGGAACTCGTCGACCATGCCGCCCAGCGCGTAGGCGGTGGGCAGCAGCGCCACCGGCTCTTCGTCCCGCTCCGCCGCCAGGGCCGCGGCGACGCGGCCGTTCCAGGCGCGGTTCAGGCGGCGGAAGGCCTTGGACCAGGCCGCGCTGTCGCGTCCCAGGCCCAGCAGGCAGCGCATCAGCCCCGGGTTGGCGCGGAACAGCCGGACATAGGCCAGGGTGGCGGTGCCCACCCGCTCCGCCGAGCCGGGCGGTCCCTGGCGCGCCGCCGCCAGGCGTTCCTCCAGGAAACGGGCGAAGGCGGAGACCAGCGCCTCCAGCAGCGCCGGCCGTTCCGGGAAGTAGCGATAGAGCGTGCCCAGCGCCACGCCGGCTTCGGCGGTGATGGCCGCGACCTGCAGTTCGCCCGGCTCCTGCCCGGGCCGCGCCAGCAGCCGCGCCGCCGCCGCCAGCAGCCGCAGGCGCGTGCGCTCGCCCTTGCGCAGGCCGGGCGTAGCCGCCTCGCGCTCCAGCACCTGCGCGAAATCGGCCGGTGGCGCCGCCACCGCCCCCGCCGCCTGCCGCCGGACCTTCGCCTGCGCCCTCTTCATCGCGGCAGATTGACAGGCTGGCGCGGCGCCGTAAAATGAAAATGAACTCATGTTCATTTATGGATGAGCCATGCTGTTGGAGCGCGCCGACTTTGCCGACCTCGGGGACCTGGCGGCGCACCGCCAGTTCTGCTGGCAGCGGCAGCGCACATATGTCGAGGCCGCCTCGGCGCTGCACCGCCGCGCCTGGGCCGGGCAGGCGCCGCCGGAACGGCTGGAGGATCTGCCGGCGCTGCCGCTGATCGACAAGGAAATGCTGCGCCAGAGCCAGCGTGAGCACCCGCCCTTCGGCGACTACCTGGCGGCGCCGGAGTGGCGCATCCTGCGCGTCCACCGCACCAGCGGCACCAGCGGCACGGCGATGAACCTGGCCCTGGCGGCGCGCGACATCGAGCAGACCGCGGTCGTCGGCGCACGGGCGCAGGCGGCCGGCGGCCTGGGGCCGAGCCACCGCGTTGTGCACTGCCTGAACTACCGCCTCTGGATGGGCGGCTTCAGCGACCATACGACCCTGGAGGCGACCGGCGCCGCGGTGGTGCCCTTCGGCGTCGGCGAGAGCGCGCTGCTGGTGCGCACGATCCAGGAGCTCGGCGTCACCGCGATCTCCTGCACGCCCTCCTATCCCGCCGTGCTGGAGCGGGTGATCGCCGAGCAGTTCCCCGGCCTGAAGCCCAGCGACCTCGGCCTCAGGCTCGGCCTCTTCGGCGGCGAGGGTGGCCTCGACGACCCGGCCTTCCGCGCGCGGCTGGAGGCGACCTGGGGCTTCAAGGTGCGCAATGCCAACTACGGCGTCTCGGACGTGTTCTGCAACTTCGCCGGCCAGAGCGAGCTCTGCGACGACCTGCACTTCATGGCCCTCGACGTGCTGCACCCCGAGCTGGTCGACCCGGCCAGCGGCGCGCCCCTGCCCTGGCAGGAGGGCGCGCGCGGCGAGCTGGTGCTGACCCACATGAGCCGCGTCTGCCAGCCGCTGGTGCGCTTCCGCACCGGCGACATCCTGCTCATCACCGGCACCGGCAAGGCCGCCTGCGGGCGCACCGCGCCGCGCTTCCGCGTCGTCGGCCGCAGCGACGACATGGTGGTGGTGCGCGGCCTCAACGCCTTTCCGGCCCAGGTCGCCGCGGTGCTGACCCGGATACCGGCGCTGTCGGGCGAGTACCGGATCGTCCTCAAGGGCGCCGGCCCCTACGACCACCTGCCGGTGGAGGCGGAGCTGGCCGAGGGGGCGACGGCCGAGGCCAGCGCCGTCGAGCAGGCGATCAAGCAGGCCCTGGGCATGACGGCGCGCGTGACCCTGCTGCCCTTCGGCAGCCTGCCGCGCACCGACGGCAAGACCCGGCGCGTCCTGCGACAGGAGCGGACATGAGCACCGTGCTGAGCCATGACCTGGAGGGCGGCGTCCGCCAGATCACCCTGAACCGGCCGGAGCGCCTCAACGCCATCCTGCCGGAACTTTTGGAGGACCTGATCGCCGCGCTCGACAGGGCCGCGGCCGACGAGAGTGTGCGCGCCATCCTGCTGACCGGCGCGGGCCGCGCCTTCTGCGCCGGCGACGACCTGAAGGACTTCGCCGCCCAGGTCGGCGAGGCGCCAGCCACCCGCGCCTATGTCGAGCGCATCCAGGACGTGACGCGGCGCCTGACCCTCGGCGACAAGCCGGTGGTCGGCGCGATCCGCGGCTGGGCGGTCGGCGGCGGCCTGGAGTGGGTGATCAACTGCGACCTCGCCATCGCCGCCGAGGGCACGCGCTTCTTCTTCCCCGAGGTGAGCTGGGGCCTCTTCGTCACCGGCGGCGTCACCTCGCTGCTGCCGCGCCTCGTCGGCCTGCAGAAGGCGCGCGAGCTGATCCTCTTCGGCGAGCGCTTCGATGCCCGCCAGGCGCTGGACTGGAAGCTGCTGTGGCAGGTCGTGCCGGACGAGGAGCTGATGCCGACGGCGCTGGCGACGGCGCGGCGCATCGCCGCCCTGCCGCCCGGCCCGGTGCGCGCGCTGAAGCGTATCCTGGCGCGCGACCCGACGATGCAGGCGGCGATGGACCTGGAGACCGACGCGACGGTCGAGGGCTTCCTCGACCCCGAGACGGCGAAGCGGGTGGCGGCCTTCGGCTAGGACCTCTGCACGATCCCTGCAGTCCTCCCTCTCCCCTGGGAGAGGGTCGGGGTGAGGGAAGTTGGTCTGTGCGGCAGACTGCCGGTCGCACCAAAG
Source organism: Pseudomonadota bacterium (assembly GCA_029781795.1). Taxonomy (GTDB): domain Bacteria; phylum Pseudomonadota; class Alphaproteobacteria; order Kiloniellales; family JACOMY01; genus JAKOWB01. The sequence goes on from JAKOWB010000202.1 coordinate 42,946, forward strand.
TCCCTCACCCGCTCGCTCCGCTCGCACCCTCTCCCAAGGGAGAGGGCGACTGGCGTTCACTCCGCCGCCGCCAGCAGGGTCCGGATCTCGGCGAAGCGCGCTTCCAGGTCCTCGACCTCGATCTCCAGGTGCGCCGTGGGCTTCAGCGCGCGCGAGGCGCGGCGGGACTCGATCTCCTCGGTCAAGCGGCCGGTTGAGACAGTCATGTAGTCCTCGGCGCCGCGGCCGGCCGCGTCGACCGCATGGGGATCGGCGCCGGCTGCGAGCAGCCAGCGCACCATCTCCACCTGGCCGGCGCCAGCGGCGCGCAGCAGCGCGGTGGCGCCGGCTTCGTCGCGTGTCTCCACCGCGACGCCCTGCTGCAGCAGGATCAGCGCCAAGTCGGTACGACCGCCGGCCGCCGCCTCGCCCAAGGCATCGCCGCCGTAGCGCGCCAGGTCGGCGCCGGCGGCGATCAGGCGGCGCAGCGCGGCATCGCCCGGCAGGCGCGCCGCGGCGGCCAAGGCCGGGCGCCCCAGCTCGTCCACCGCGTCGGGCGAGGCGCCGCGCGCCAGCAGCAGGCCGGCGACCGAGGGCAGCTCACCCCAGAGCGCCGCGGCGAAGGCGCGATCGAGGTCATCGCTGCGCTCTGCCAGCAGCCCCGCGACGCTGCCGTAGTCGAAGGTCTGGTCCGCCGGGAAGCCGATGGCCAGCAGGATCGGCGTGCGGCCATTCTCGTCCCGCGCGTCGGGGTCGGCGCCGGCCGCCAGCAGCAGCAGCGCGACCTCGGCGCCGTTGCGCAGCGCGGCGACATGCAGCGGCGTCTGGCCGCGATGGTCGCGGGCGTCGACGTCGGCGCCGGCCGCCAGCAGCAGGCGCAGGATCGCCGGCTCGTCGTAGCGCGCGGCCTCGTGCAGCGGCGTTGCCCGGGCCCGGCTGTCCGGCGGATCGGGCCGGGCGCCGGCGTCGAGGAGCAGGGCGACCACCGCCGCCTCGCGCGACAGCACGGCGGCATAGAGCGGCGTCCAGCCGGCGATGCTCTGGCGCTCGACCTCGGCACCGGCGGCGAGCAGCAGGCGCGCGGCCTCCAACCGGCCATAGCGCGCCGCCTGCAGCAGCGGCGAGTCGCCGTAGGGGTCGGCGTCCGAGTCGGGCGCGGCGCCTGCCCGCAGCAGCAGCGCAACCACCGCTGCATTGCCGTCGCGCGCCGCCCAGAGCAGCGCCCGCTCGCCGTTGTGGTCGCGGTGGTCGACCGCGGCGCCGTGCGCCAGCAGCAGGGCGACCGCCGCCGGCTGGCCGCTGCCGGCGGCGAACATCAGCGGCGAAGAGCTGTCGGGCCAGGCGTTGGGATCGGCGCCCTCGTCCAGCAGTCGCTGCAGGCTGGCAAGGTCGCCGGTCCGCGCCGCCTCGCGCAGCGGGTCAAGGCCGGCCAGCGCCGGGGTCGCCAGCAGGCAGAGGAGGAGGGCCAGGAGCGCGCGCATGGCGACACTATGGCCGCCCGGCGCGGACCAGCCACTCAAATGCCGCGCATGGTTTTGGCCGGCCGCGCCGTGCCAAGCTGGCGGGAGAAGCCGAAGAAGGGGGATCGAGATGAGCGCCGTGGAGCCGCAGCCCGACATCGACCGCATGAACGCCTATCGCCTCGGGCGGCTGCGGGCAGAGCTCAAGGCGCGCGACTTGGCCGGCATGGTGGTGGTCGACGCCATCAACCTGCGCTACGCCACCGGCAGCCGGAACATGCAGCTCTGGACCCTGCGCAGCCCCGCCCGCTACGCCTTCGTCGCCACCGAGGGGCCGGTGGTGATGTTCGAGTTCGCCGGCTGCGACCATCTGCTGGACGGCCTCGGCACGATCGATGAGCGGCGCGTCGGCACCTCCTTCTTCTATTTCACCTCGGGCCCGCGCATGCAGGCCAAGGCCGACCGCTGGGCGGCCGAGATCGCCGACCTGGTGCGCGAACACGGCGGCGGCAACCGCCGCATCGCCATCGACCGGGTGAACCCCGAGGGCTTCGTCGCCCTGGCCGAGCAGAAGCTGGAGGTGGTCGACGGCCAGGAGCCGATGGAGCAGGCGCGCTGCATCAAGTCGGCGGACGAGATCCTCTGCCTGACCCAGGCGATCCGCGCCTGCGAGCAGGGCCTCGCCGACCTGGAGGCAGCCTTGGTGCCGGGCATCAGCGAGAACGAGCTGTGGAGCCACCTGCAGGCCACCAACATCGCCACCGGCGGCGAGTACATCGAGACCCGGCTGCTCTCCAGCGGGCCGCGCAGCAACCCCTGGTTCCAGGAGTGCAGCGAACGCCGCATCGCGGCCGGCGACCTGGTGGCGCTCGACACCGACCTGATCGGCCGCCACGGCTACTTCGCCGACATGTCGCGCACGTTCCTCTGCGGCGACGGCAAGGCCTCGGACGCGCAGCGCAAGCTCTATGCCCTGGCCCAGGAGCAGATCGCCCACAACATGGCGCTGCTGCGCCCCGGCGCCTCGCTGAAGGAGGTCGGCGAGAAGTCCTGGGACATGCCGGACGAGTACCTGCCGCACCGCTACATGTCACTGGTGCATGGCGCCGGCCTCTGCGGCGAGTATCCCTACATCCCCTACCGCCAGGACTACGCGGTGAAGGGCTACGACGGGCTCATCCATCCCGGCATGACGCTCTGCGTCGAATCCTTCATCGGCAGCGTGCGCGGCGGCGAGGGCGTGAAGCTGGAGGAACTGGTGCTGGTGACCGACAAGGGACCGGTGCCGCTGACCCGCTACGCCTTCGACCGGCGCCTTGGCGGCTTGTCCTGATACAATTGAAACACAGGGCCCCAGGCGGCGACGCCCGGAGGAAACCTGCGCAGGCCAGTCTGCGTCGGCAACGGTGAGGGCAGCGGCGGCATGGCACGACGGGCGAAGGGCAAGGCGGCGGGCGGCGGCCGTGAGGCGCTGCTCGACTATGCCGTCAGCCACTCGCCGGCGGTCTTCTACATCGCCGACCTGAAGGGCAATCGCCCGGTCCGCTTCATCAGCGACAACGTCGAGCAGGTGACCGGTCACTCACCCGCCGCCTTCCTGACCAGCGCCACCTTCGGGCGCGAACTGATGCACCCTGACGACCTGGCGCCCTACCAGAAGCTGGTGGAACGCCTGCCGCAGATCGGCATCGCGCGCATCGAGTACCGCTTCCGCGGTGCCAGCGGCCAGTTCCTCTGGGTGCGCGACGAGCTGCGCCTGCTGAACGACGGCAGCAACGGTTTCGTCGGCTGCATGCTGGACATCACCGCCGAGAAGGCCGCCGAGGCGCAGCTCGAGGAAAGCAATGCCCTGGTGCAGACTCTCATGGGCCACGCCATGGATGCCGTCATCGCCATGGACGAGGACGGCCTGGTGGTGGAGTTCAATCCGGCCGCCGAGAAGATGTTCGGCTGGTCGCGCGCCGAGGCGATGGGCCGCCCGCTGGGCGAGCTGATCGTGCCGCCGGCGCTGCGCGAACGCCATGCCGCGGGCCTCGCCCGGCTGCGCGGGCACGGCCGCAATGCCGAGCTGCAGAACCGCCGCCTGCAGGTGCAGGCGCAGCGCCGCGACGGTTCGCTGCTGCCGGTAGAGCTGACCATCGCCCGCGCCCTGCTCGGCGAGCGCGTGCTCTACCTGGGCGAAGTGCGCGACATCAGCGAGCGCGTGCAGGCCCTGGCCGAGCGCGACGTCCTGCACCAGCGCCTGCGCCTCGCCATCGCCGCCTTGCCGGCCGGCTTCTCCATGACCGACGCCAGCGAGCGCATCGTGCTGTGCAACGAGGCCTTCGCCGCGCCCTATGGCCGCACGCCGGCCGACATGATCGGCATGACCCGCCGGCAGTCGATCGAACTGGTGCTGCCCTGGCTCGCCAGCCTGGACGGCGAGCCGGTCGGCCGCGACGACGCCGCCAGGGACCGCGTCATCGCCCGCCTGCGCCAGGCCAACCTGCGCCCCGTCGAGCTGGGCCTGACCGACGGGCGCTACATGCTGGTCCACTCGACCCGATCGCCCGAGGGCGTGGTGGTCAGCGTGCGCACCGACATCACGCCGATCAAGCGTGCCGAGGCGGCACTGGCACAGAGCAATGCCATCATCCGCCAGGTGCTGGACGCCTGTCCCGTGCCGGTCGGCATGACCAGGGCCGAGGACGGCACGGTGATCTATGAGAGCCGCGCCGCGCAGGCGCTCTATGGCCGCCCCGCCGGCCGCCCGAGCAAGACCACCGGCAGCTTCGTGGTGCCGAGCGATCGCGCGCGCTACCTCTCGCTGCTGCGCCGCGAGGGCTCGGTCGAGGGCTTCGAGGTGCGGATGCGGCGCGGCGACGGCAGCGAGTTCCTGGCCGCGCTCTCGGCCCGCCTCTTCCCCTTCCAGGGCGAGGACGTGATCGTCTCCTCCACCTTCGACCTGACGGCGCTGAAGGAAGCCGAGGCCGAGCAGGCCCGCCACCAGGAGGCGCTGCACCTCAGCGAGAAGCAGGCGGCGCTGGGCGTGCTGCTCGCGGGCGTTGCGCACGAGCTGAACAACCCGCTCTCGGTCGTCGTCGGCCAGGCGTTGCTGCTGGAGGAGACCGCGGCCGATCCGGCGATCCGCCGCCGGGCCGAGAAGATCGGCCAGGCGGCGGACCGCTGCGCGCGCATCGTGAAGGCCTTTCTGGCGCTGGCCCGCGAGCGCCCGCAGCGCAGCGAGCCGGTGGCCGCGGCGGAGATCGTCGCCCAGGCGCTGGAGGTCACCGGCTATCTGCTGCGCGCCAGCGACATCGCCGTGCGCCTGCGCCTGCCCGAGGCGCTGCCGCGGGTGCTGGGCGATGCCGACCAGCTGGTGCAGGTGCTGGCCAACCTCATCATCAACGCCGCTCAGGCGCTGCAGCAGCGGCCGAGCGGCCGGCGCCTCACCATCACCGCGCGCATCGGGCGCCGCGAGACCCTGCGCCTCAAGGTCAAGGACAACGGCCCCGGCGTGCCGCCAGACCTGCAGCGCCGGATCTTCGAGCCCTTCTTCACCACCAAGGCGCCGGGCGAGGGCACCGGCATCGGCCTTGCGCTCTGCCATCGCGTCGTCGCGGCGCATGGCGGCCTGCTGAGCCTGGAAAGCCACCCCGGCGAGGGGGCGACCTTCATCATCACCCTGCCGCTGGCCGAAGCGCAGCCGGCGCCGCAGCCGACGGTCAGGGCACCGCCGGCCGGCCAGCAGGCCCTGGTGATCGACGACGAGACGGCGGTGGCCGAGACCCTGGCCCAGATGCTGCAGTCCGAGGGGGTCACCACGACGGTGGCGCTGTCCGGCGAGGCGGCACTGAGCCTGCTGCGGCGGCAGGACTTCGACCTGATCCTCAGCGACCTGCGCATGCCCGGGCTGGACGGCGAACGGCTGCATGCGCTGCTGGCCAGGGAGCGGCCGGAGCTGCTGCCGCGCCTGGCCTTCGTCACCGGCGACACCATGAGCCGGGCGGCCCGGCGCTTCCTCGACAAGGCCGCGCGCCCGGCGCTGGAGAAGCCGGTGCGGCGGGCCGAACTCGTCGGCCTGCTGGGCCGGCTGGAGGCCCGCCAGGCCTCCTGACGGAAATCCTTCCAGACCGAGCGCCAAGGTTGCCGGTGACGGCCGGCTTGTTCTTTACTCGCCACAGCAGGGGCCGAAGGGCCGACAGGGGATGCCCAAGACCAGCCACATCGTGGTCTGCGACGACGAGCCGGACATCCGCGAGACCTTCCAGGAGTATCTCGCGCTGCAGGGCTTCCGCGTCTCCACCGCCGAGGGCGGCGGCGCGCTGCGCCGGCTGCTGGCCGTGGAGCCGGTGGACCTGGTGATCCTGGATCTCTCCATGCCGGGCGAGGACGGCCTCAGCCTCGCCCGCTTCCTGCGCGAACGCTATGCCGCCGGCATCATCATGGTCACCGCCGCCGGCGCCACCATCGACCGCATCGTCGGGCTGGAGATGGGCGCCGACGACTACCTGGCCAAGCCGGTCGACCTGCGCGAGCTGCTGGCGCGGGTGAAGGCGGTGCTGCGCCGCAGCCTCGGCCGCGGCCCCGCCGCCGAGGGCGAGGCCGAGGAGCTGGTGCACTTCGGGCCCTGCCGCCTGAACCTCTCCTCGCGCACGCTGCACGACGGCAGCGGCGAGGAGATCCCGCTCACGGCCATGGAGTTCGACCTGCTGCAGGCCTTCGCCCGCCATCCCAACCGGGTGCTGAGCCGCGACCAGCTGCTGGACCTGGCGCACAACAAGACCATGGAGCCCTTCGACCGCTCCATCGACATCCGCATCGCGCGCCTGCGCCGCAAGATCGAGCCAGATCCCGCAAAACCCAGCATCATCAAGACCATTCGCGGCGGCGGGTACCTCTTCGCCCGCGACGAGTAGCAACCTTCGCAACAGAGCCGTCTAGCTAGATTATTATTTGATTTCAAATATTTGAAAACATGGATCCGGAGCGTGACAGCGCTCTCGGCTGGATCATTTCGCGTCCGATAGAAACTCTCAGAAACACAACAGAAACCACAAACCCGGGCAGAAGACACAACCGCGAAACCGGCCGCGCCTATCCCTTGCGCCCATCGAAACGCCCCCCGGGATCCCCCGTGGGGTGGAGAGCACAAGGGGACCGATCATGTTCCAGACGCTTTGCCAGGATGCCCGTATCGCCTACCGCATGAGCGGCCGTGGCCCGGCCGTCCTGCTGCTGCACTGCACCGGCGGTTCGTCGGGCCAGTGGAAGCAGATGACCCAGGCGCTCGAGCCCGATCACCAGGTCATCGCCGTCGACCTGCATGGCCACGGCGACAGCGATTCCTGGCCGGGCCATCGCGCCCTGACCCTGGCGGACGAAGCCGCCGCCGCCCTGGCCGCGCTCGACAGCGTGGCCGGCCCGGTCCACGTCGTCGGCCACTCCTACGGCGGCGCCGTGGCCCTGCGCCTGGCGCTCGACCACCCCGAGCGGGTGAAGAGCCTGACGCTGATCGAGCCGGTGTCCTTCCACCTGCTGCGTGGCCGTGGCGACAACGACCGCGATCTCTTCATGGAGATCGGCCGCGTCGGCCTGGCGATCTCGCGCGCCGCCGGCAATGGGGACTACCACAGCGGCCTCGCCCGCTTCGTCGACTTCTGGAACCAGCCGGGCGCCTGGGCGGCCATGCCGCCGGCGCGCCAGGCGCAGCTCACCCGGCAGATCGGCGCCGTCGCGCTGAACTTCTGGGCCACGCTGACCGACCAGAGCGTGACCACGGACCTGGCTCACATCGCCGTGCCGACGCAGGTGCTGGCGGGCGAGGCCTCGCCCAAGGTCACCCGCCGCATCGCGCAGCTCGTCGCGGTCTCCATCCCCGACGCCCGGCTGCACTGCATCGAAGGTGCCGGGCACATGCTGCCGCTGACCCACCCGGAAAGCGCGCAGCAGGCGGTCCGCACCCTGATCCGGCGGGCCGAAGCCCGCCAACCCACCCCGACCCTGCCGCTGGCCGCCTGAAGGGGCAGAGGCCAGCTGCAGCCCCCGACCAATCAGCCCCTGAACCCAAGAGAGGACCCAACCATGAGCAAGACCCATCAGCCTGCCGCCGCGACGCTGGCCATCCATGCCGGCTACCGCAAGGACCCGACGACCGGCGCGGTCGCCGTGCCGATCTACCAGACCACCGCCTACCAGTTCGAATCGACCGACTACGCCAGCGACCTTTTCGCGCTGAAGACCTTCGGCAACATCTACACGCGGGTGATGAACCCGACGAACGATGCGCTGGAGCAGCGCCTGGCGGCGGTCGAGGGCGGCGTCGCCGCGCTCGCAGTCTCGTCGGGCCAGGCGGCGACGGCGCTGGCGCTGCAGAACGTCGCCCACGCCGGCGACAACATCGTCGCCTCCACCGATCTCTACGGCGGCAGCTGGAACCTGCTGGCCAACACCTTCCGCACGCTCGGCATCGAGACTCGCTTCGTCGATCCGGCCGATCCCGAGAACTTCCGCCGCGCCGCCGACGCCCGCACCCGCGCCTTCTACGGCGAGACCCTGCCCAATCCGAAGCTGCAGGTCTTCCCGATCGCCGAGGTGGCGGCCATCGGCGAGGAGCTCGGCATCCCGCTGGTGATGGACAACACCGCGGCGCCGGTGCTCTGCCGTCCCTTCGACCACGGCGCGCACATCGTCGTCTACTCGGCGACGAAGTACATCGGCGGCCACGGCACCTCGATCGGCGGCGCCATCATCGACAGCGGCCGCTTCGACTGGGAGAAGCATGCCGATCGCTTCCCCATGCTGAACCAGCCGGACCCCAGCTACCACGGCGCGGTCTGGACCCAGGCGGTGAAGCCGATCGGGCCGGTGGCCTACATCATCAAGGCGCGCGTCACGCTGCAGCGCGACCTTGGCTTCGCCCTCAGCCCCTTCAACGCCTTCCAGTTCATCCAGGGGCTGGAGACCCTGCCGCTCAGGATGCGTGAGCATTCGCGGAACGCCGCCGCCGTGGCCGAGTTCCTCAGCGAGCATCCGGCGGTGACGCGGGTGATCCATCCCTCGCTGTTCAAGGGCGAGGCCAAGCGCCGGGCCGAGGCCTACATGAAGGGTGGCCAGGGCGGCCTGGTCGGCCTTGAGCTGGCCGGCGGCATGGCGGCGGGCAAGCGCTTCATCGATGCGCTGAAGCTCTTCTACCACGTGGCCAACATCGGCGACGTGCGCTCGCTGGCGATCCACCCGGCCAGCACCACGCACTCGCAGCTCAGCGAGGCCGAGCAGCGCAAGACCGGCGTCAACCCGTCCTACGTGCGTCTCTCCGTCGGCATCGAGGACATCGCCGACATCCTGGCCGACCTCGACCAGGCGCTGGAGGCCGCCGGCAGCCCCGCGCTGGCTGCCTGAGGCCGCGATACCGGCCCCGGGGTTCTCCCCCCGCCCCGGGGCCGGCCCTTCTCCGACACCCGAAAGCCCGACCCCAGAAAGCCCGGCCCATGCCGCTCCTGCTGCCCGAGAACCACCCCGCCGCCGCGGCGCTGACGCACGAGGGCCTGCCGCTGCTTTCGCCGGCGGCGAGCCGCGGCTGCTGCGGCGGGCGGCCGCTGCGCGTCGGCCTCCTGAACCTGATGCCGCGCAAGACCGTGACCGACGTGCAGTTCGCCCGCGTGCTGGGCAGCGGCTGGCGCATGGTCGAACTGGTCTTCCTGCTGCCGCCGGGCTATCGCAGCGAGAGCACCGCGGCGGACTACCTGGAGGCCTTCTATCGCACCTGGGATCCTTCGCTGCGGCTCGATGCGCTGATCGTCACCGGCGCACCGCTCGAGCGCCTGGCCTTCGCCGAAGTCACCTACTGGCAGGCGCTGACCCGGATCTTCGACTGGGCGGCGACGTCGGTCGGCAGCACGCTCGCCATCTGCTGGGCCGGACAGGCGCTGCTGCACCATGCGCATGGCGTGGAGAAGCACCTGCTGCCCGAGAAGCTGTCCGGCGTCTATCAGCAGCAGGTCTCCTGGCAGGGCCATCCACTGCTGCGCGGCCTCGACCGCGGCTTCGCCGTGCCGGTGTCGCGCCACACCTCGATCCGCGCCGCCGAGCTGCCCGCCGGCCGGGGCCTGGCCCTGCTGGCCGGCAGCCCCGAGACCGGCCCCTGCCTGGTCGAGGATGCACCGCGCCGCGCCTTCGCCATGTTCAATCACCTGGAGTACGACGGCGACACGCTGCTGCGCGAGTACCTGCGCGACCGCGAGGCCGGCCTGCCGGCCCGCCCGCCGGTCGGCCTGCTGTCGCCCGGCCTCGCCGCCGGCATGCTCGAGCGGCCGCCCGCCACCTGGCGCCCCTCGGCGCGGCGCTTCTTTTCCAACTGGCTCGACCTGGTGGCGTCGGCCAGCCTGCAGCGCGCGGCCTGAGGCTTTGCCAAGCGTTGCCGGCTGGCGCACTCTCGGTATCGGGAGGACCCGATGCTCGACCACAAGACCCTGGAGCAGTGCATCGAACACTGCCGCGTGACGCAGAAGCGGCCCTATGACCCGAAGGAACATGCCGGCGACTGGCTGCCGGAGACGCCCAAGGGCAAGAACGGCAGGGCCGAGCTGAAGGACCAGGCCGAGGAGCTGCTGGCCGAAAGCCGCCAGCGACTGGCCGAGGCGCAGGAGCTGCTGTGGTCCGACGACCGCCATGCCCTGCTGGTCGTGCTGCAGGGCATGGACGCGGCCGGCAAGGACGGCATCGTCAAGCACGTGATGAGCGAGGTGAACCCGCTGGGCTGCGAGGTGACCTCGTTCAAGGCGCCCTCGCCCGAAGAGCTGGACCACGACTTCCTCTGGCGCTGCGTGCGCCACCTGCCCGAGCGCGGCCGCATCGGCATCTTCAACCGCTCCTACTACGAGGAAGTGCTGGTGGTGCGCGTGCACCCGGGCTACCTCAAGGGCCAGAAGCTGCCGGACGAGCCCAAGGGCGAGGCGCTCTGGGCCGAGCGCTACGAGTCGATCCGCAACTTCGAGCGGCACCTGACCGCCAACGGCACGGTGGTCCGCAAGTTCTTCCTGAACGTCACGCTCGAGGAGCAGCGCAAGCGCCTGCTGGAGCGCATCGAGGAGCCGAAGAAGTTCTGGAAGTTCAATCCCGGCGACGCCGCCGAGCGCGCCTACTGGACGCAGTACCAGGAAGCCTTCACCAGGGCGCTGAACGAGACCTCGACCGAGGCGGCGCCCTGGTACGTCATCCCGGCCGACCACAAGTGGTTCGCCCGCACGCTGGTGGCGCACATCCTGGCCGAGGCGATCGACGCGCTGAAGCTGCAATGGCCGAAGCCGGATCCCGAGGATCGCAAGGCCATGGCCGAGGTGAAGAAGGCGCTGCTGCAGGAAGGTTGAGCGGTCGACGGGCGCTAGAGCGGTTTCGCTTCTGATGGAATCGAACCGCTCTAGCTACCTATTGATTTCACGCATTTTCTTGACGCGAACCGGCGTCCACTTCGCTCGAAAATGCTCTAGCCGGCGGCAGCCACGAGGATCCAGCCGGGCACCGGGCGCGCGCGTTCCTGCCGGACACTGACCGGCTCCAGCCGCAGCGGCGCGAGGCCCGCTGACGACAGCATGGCCCTGATGTAGGCCTCGCCATGGGCGAAGCGCTGGGTCGGCAGCAGACGGATGTCGCCGGCCTCCGCCCGCTCCAGCGTGGCGGCCAGCAGGCCGCCCGGCAGCAGCGCGCCGGCAATGCCGCCGAGCGCCGGCGCCAGGTCGCCGAGGTAGGGCAGCACGTCGGCTGCGGCGATCAGGTCATGCCGCCCCGCCTCGCCCGGCAGCAGGGCCAGCAGGTCACCCGCCAGCAGGCGGTCGTAGTGCCCGGTCAGGCGCGCCTGCCTCAGCATGCGCGGCGAGAGGTCGAGGCCGGCGAGCTGCAGCGCCAGCGGCCGCAGCACGCCGCCCATCAGCCCGGTGCCGCAGCCAAGGTCCAGCGCGCTGGCGAAGCGGCGGCCCGGCGCCAGGCCGGCGATGGCGTCGGCCAGCAGCTCGGGCCCGCGGTAGTGCAGCCGGCCGCGCAGCGACTCGTCGAAGCGCGGCGCGTAGTCGTCGAACAGCGCGCGCACATAGGCCGCCGGCAGGCGGTCCGGCGCCTCGGCCCGGCCGAGCTGC
>JAKOWB010000223.1 GCA_029781795.1 Pseudomonadota bacterium
CGTGGGTCGACACCGTCACGCGCTTCACGCACGACTGCGTGCGCTGGCTGCTGGGGCACCCGCACTGCAAGGTCGTGCCCGATCGCTATGACGAGCCGCTGCTGGACCTGAACGCGGTGCTCAAGCTGACGCTGCCCACGCTGGAGCGCAACGAGACCACCGCCAGCCTGGACAACGACGCGCTGCTGGACGCGCTCAAGGTCAAGCCCGCGCGGCGGCTGGCCTTCATCGTGGGCGAGCTGGCGCGCCTGGACGCCCAGCCCTTCGTCAAGGACCAGTTGTTCGACGCGCTCGACCTCTACGTGCGCGTGCAGCCCACCAGCGCCGCCTTCAGCAAGGCCGGCAACCGCCTGCCGGTGGCGCGCGTCTTTTTTCAGCCCGATCTGCTGCGCCGCTTCGACCCCATGGCGCTGATGAACCAGCCGCTGCCGCCGCCGCGCCGCCTGGGCGCCGACGCGCGCGCCGAGCTGGTCCGGGTGCTGCGCAACACCATGGCCCTGACCAGCCGCGAGACCGATCCGGCCACCTACCTCGATGCGCGCGCGCTGCGCGTGTACGCGCTGGAGCGCGGCCTGGCCGTGGCCCTGTTCGGCATGACGCCCGAGCGCCAGCTGCCGCTGGAGTCCTACGTCGGCTTCACCCTGTTCAAGAACGGCCTGCCGGTGGCGTATGGCGGCGCCTGGGTCATGGGCGAGCGCGCCGCCTTCGGTATGAACATCTTCGAGCCGTTTCGCGGCGGCGAGTCGGGCTTCATGATGTGCCAGGTGCTGCGCGCCTACCGGCAGGCCTTCAAGGTGCGCTACTTCGAGGTCGATGCGCACCAGTTCGGCCTGGACAACCCCGACGGCATCGCCAGCGGCGCGTTCTGGTTCTATTACCGGCATGGTTTCCGGCCTCTGTCGGCGCCGCTGCAGCGCCTGGCGCTACAAGAAAAGAAGCGCATCGACGCGCGGCCGGGCTACCACAGCCCCGACAAGACCCTGCTGCGCTTCACCGAAAGCAACGTGGCGCTCAACTTCGGCGGCGCGGTGCCGCCGCACCTGTTCGACGTCACCACGCGGGTGACCCGGATGATCGCCTCCGCCTACGGGGGCGATCGCGCCGCGGCCGAGCGCGATGGCGTGGCGCGCTTGGGCCAGCTCGTGCGCCTGCCCCGGCGCTTGAATGACGACGAGCGCCGAGTGCTGACCGAGGTGGCGCTGATCGCCCAGGCGTTGCCGGTGCGGGATGCGGCGGGCCTCGATTTGCTGGTGCGCATGGTGCGCGCCAAGCCGAAGGATTTGTGGGCCTACCAGGGTCTGCTGCTGGCGTTCTTCAGCCAGCCGCGCGTGCGCCACGGCGCCGTTTGAGCGCGGACTCAACTGGCGCGAAAGCTTGCCCAATCCACCCCCACGCGGAAGGTCTGGTACAGCCGCCCATGGTCGTTGCCGCCGCCGAAGTGCCGGGTGGCGCTGTGCAGGCAGCCCGACGGATAGGCCACCATGCGGTTGCACTGGTAGCCGATGCGGTCGGTCTCGATCCAGCGCTCGCGCCGGCGGGCATCGCGCTCCAGCAGCGCGCGCAGCCCGGCCAGCGGCAGCTTCAGGCGCCGGGCGTCGCCGGCCGTCGGCGCGTTCGTCAGGCCGGTGCGCTTGTGGCACCACAGCGAGGTGCCGCAGTCGGCCGGCAGGCCGGGCGTGAGGTAGACCACGATGGTCACGTCGTCGTGCGGCCAGTCGGCGTGTACGGCCGGCACCTCGGCCTTGGCGCCTTCGGCAAAGCCCTGGTAGAAGACGCCGTTTTCCTGCGCCGGATCGGTGTCCCAGCGCGTGATGCGCACGCCCAGCAGGCGCTCCAGCTTGCGCCTGGCATCCGGCTCGTGATAGACGCCGGTGCTGCGCCAGCCGGTGGCGTGCTCCAGCTCGTGGTACTGGGCCTGCTGCGCGGCACGGTGCACGCGTGCGATGTCGCCGTAGAAGCCGTCCTTGGCAAAGACGAAATGCGGACGCGCAGGCGAGGCCGGTTTCTTGCTCATGGTGCGGACACCTCATGATCGGGGTGGAACAGAGCGCGGCCCGCACCACCACCGCTGGCCACCCGTGCAATTTACCCCGGGCCGCCCGGCTTGGAGCTTGACCTGAATCAGTTTTGACCGCGCTTGGGCCACTGCAAGGGCTTTGGCGCGGGCCGTATCATCGCCGCGCCATGTCCAGCCACCCCGAAAACCTCCAGCACCTGTCCTTCAACTGGTTCGCCATCGTGATGGGCGTGGCCGGGCTGTCGCTGGCCTGGCTGCAGGCCATGCCGATGCTGGGCGACACGGCGACCGGCGTGGCGCTGGTGCTGGCGGGCGTGGCGGCGCTGGCCTTTGTGGCGCTGGCGGTGCTGTCCTGGATTCGCTGGCAGGTGCAGGCCGAGGCGGTGGCGGCCGAGCTGGCGCACCCGGCGCGGCATGCCTTTCTGGGCGCGGTGCCGGTGTCGGTGCTGCTGCTGGCCACGGCGGGGGTGTCGCTGTTCGGCACGTCGGCGCCGCTGGCGGCGCTGTGGTGGGCCGGCTCGCTGCTGCAGCTGGCGGTCACGCTGTGGGCGCTGGGGCGCTGGCTGCGCGCCGACCGCGAGCAGGGCCTGAGCTGGGCCGCGCTCACGCCGGTGCTGTTCATCCCCGTCGTCGGCAACGTGCTGGCGCCGCTGGCGGGCGTGCCGCTGGGCGCGGGCGGCTGGGCGGCGGCGCAGTTCGGCATGGGCGTGCTGCTGTGGCCGGTGGTGCTGGCGCTGCTGCTGGCGCGCATCGCCACGCAGGGCCTGTGGCCCGATCGGCTGCTGCCGGCCAGCTTCATCGCCGTCACGCCGCCGGCGCTGGTCGGCAGCGGCGCGCTGCAGCTGGGCGCCTCGCCCGTGCTGGCCTGGATGGCCTGGGGCGTGGCCCTGCTGATGCTGCTGTGGTGCGCGCCGCTGATGCGCCGCATCCTGGCGCAGCCCTTCGGCATCGGCTTCTGGGCGCTGGGCTTTCCGCTGGCGGCGTTCGCGGCGCTCACGCTGCGGCTGGCCTTCATGAACCCTGCCGCG
>JAKOWB010000234.1 GCA_029781795.1 Pseudomonadota bacterium
CTTCTATCTGGGCATCGCGGCCACGAACAAGTACGGCCGCGGCGGTGGCGTCCAGATACAGGCGGCGGGCGAACTGAAGGCGCAATGGTTCGGCACAGCGGTTGCATTCAAGTCGAGGGAGGCCAAGTGATGTTGCACGTAACCTATTCCGATGAAGGTCGGACTCTGAAAATTGGCAACCGCAACATACAGATTCCCGACTTTTGCCGAATCTACGATGTGGCAGCATTCGATGACCGCGCTGTGGTGATTCTCGATGTCTATGATTGCCCATATGATTTCCCCAATCGCGCACGCAACGTTGTCGCCTTCGATGCCGAAGGCAATCTGCTCTGGCGGATCGAGCCGATGAAGGTGACCTTCACCGGCCGTGACGGCAAAGAGCATGCCTACCCCTATTCTGAATTGGGCAAAGGGCGGGACGGCACTCTCTGGGCAGCGTCGCCCGTAGGCTTCGCGTGGCAGGTTGATTTGGCGACGGGCCACACCAGCAATCCGATCCAGATCGACAAGTGAAAGGCTCCGATTGGACGTGAAAAGCGCCCCAGGGCAACGGCTCTGGGGCGCTCGTTGTTTGCGCCGCCGCGCGCGATGAGCTGGCGGCGCTGGAGGAGGCGACGGGTTATCGCGTCCGGCCCGCGGCACCGGGCTCGGTGGCGGTGCTGGACAGTGCCGGCCGCGCGCTGCTGGAGCTGCCGCTGAAGGGCCTCGACGCTCTGCCCCAGGCGAAGCTCGGGCAATACCTCGGCGACATCGAAGGCTTGCTGTCGGGCGAACTCTCGCCGGAGGCGCTGGCGGGACTGGCCGGCAAACACGACGAAGCGGACGCACGAGGACAAGCTGGCGGCGGTGGCCTGGCTGAACCAGGGGGCGCGGCTGGCGGCGCGCGCGCCGGGCGGGCTGGCCGAGGCCACGGCGAGCAGGCTCGGCGCGGCGCTGGGCGACCCGGGGATGGCAAGATCTTCCTGGACAAGGTGGCCTACTACCAGGTGCTGGGCGAGCTGGAGCAGGACGCCGGGCGCGACCTGGCGGAGGACCCGCGCCTGGCCGGCGTCGCGCCGGAGATACGCGAGGACCTGGAGGGCGACCGGCGGCGGCTGGCCCGGGAGCAGGGCCTCAGCCGGCAGGTCGCGGCGGCCCGGGGCCGGGCGGCCTTCTCGCAGGGCCTGGCGGGGGCCTTCACCGCGGCGAGGCGGGGCGAGGCGGGGCCGGCCTATGCGCGCGAGCAGTTCCTGGAGCTCTACGGTCCGCGCGAGGGCGAGAGCCGCTGGCAGGCGTACCAGGTGAGCCAGGCCAAGGCGCCAGCCTATGCCCTGGTACGGGGCCGGAGCCAGGAGGAGATCGCCGCGGCCAAGGCGGGCTACGGCGGCGACCGGGCCTTGCTGGATCAAGTCGAGGCGGAAGACGCGGCGGAGCGGCGGCGCGACCCGGCGGGCTATGGCCTCGCCTGGGCGCCGGGGGCACGCGCTGCCTACGACCAGGCCGGGGACCCCGGCGAGCAGGCGGCGATCCTGTGGGAGGCGCAGGCGGCTGCTGGCATCCCGGCGCCCGAGCGCAGCCCCTGGAGCGGCGCGGCGGCAAGCGCACTGGCCGAGGGCTGGCTGGCGATCCCGGACGGCCCCGGCGCGGCCAAGGCGCGGGTCGACCTGCTGCGCCAGGGCCTGCTGAGCCTGCCGGCCGAGCAGCGCGCGGCGGGCCAGGCGACGCTGGAGCGTCTGCTCGCCGGCGACACGCGCATCGGCACGACTGTCGCCGCGCTGGAAGACAACCGCCTGGGCGCGGCCTATGCCGCCGCCGGGGTAGAGTGGCAGCCGGCGAAGGAGACGCTCGGCCTCGTCCAACCCGCCGACAGCGGCGAGATCGCCAGCGATGCCGATCCCAGGCATGAGAGACAAGAGCCGTCGCAAGTGCCCGACTTGGCGGTTGCGGCCTGGGTTCAGCAAGAACTGGATGCCCTTGGCATCGATCCCGAAGACGAGCGCTATTCGGCGGTGCCTGACACAGTAGCGATCCTCGCCAAGGGGTACGACGAGGCATCGGGACGCTTCACGGGCACGCCGCCGGACGCCGAAGCAATGCGCAATGTCCTGCGCTGGCTCTACGTCTCGCAACGCAGTGAGGAACAGCGCCGGACGCATCCTCTGAGTGACCGGGAAGCGGTGGCGATCAGCGCCATCTATGCCATCACGGCGGCCGCAGGTATCGATCCAGGATTCGCGGCCGCCGAGCGCCCGCTACGCGTAGCTGCCTTTCAAGGTCTCACGACAGACGCCACGCTCGTCTCAAACCTTGAACGCTGGAGCACCCTGACCGAAGAGCGGAAGCAGGCTCCTTTCGACCTCGCGGTGGACATCGTCAGGAAGGCCTACGACCTTCCCAAGTTCGACGTGCAGTTCAAGCCGCTAACAGGGAAGAACTATGCCAACTGGCACGCGGGCAGTTCGGTCGGTGAACTCGGCATCATGACCATCGATCTGGATAAAATTCCTGCGACGGATGCCATGGACTCACTGGGCACTTTGCTACACGAAGTCGAACATGCCTATCAGCAGACCTTGATCCGCGACCTCGTAGCAGGTGACCTCACGGCAAGTGACCCGCGATACCGACAAGTTGAGCTCTTCGCGCTCAGTCAGCCATTCTACTCGACAGTCACTGACAAAACGCGCTTCGCTGATAACAAAAACTACTTCAATGACCCAAGGGAATTTCATGCTCAACGAGCTTTGAAAGCCTGGGCTCAGTACCTGCAAACGAATTCCTTCCCTCCCTACTGACAACTCGGGAAGCTCGATAGATGGCCTGAGAGATCCGTCTCGTCGATCAGGATGTTCATCCTGGGGTAGTCGACCGAGACCTCTAAGACCGAGGCGCCACCTATCGGACCATTGATCACTCGATGCTCGCAGTGGCCATGCTCGATTAAATTGCTGCGCGCGTTCTGGCAGCGGGCTCTGGCCAGACTATTGCTGCCCGGGCCGGACATGCCCTCACCCGGTCTCTGAAAACATGACAGGTAGACCTCTACCTCCGGCGACGTCGCGGCGGCCAGCAGGTCAAGCAACGCACGCGCGTCGGGTGACAAATCGCTCTTCTCGCTCTCAAAGAAGACTTCGGACGGAAGATACAGTCCTGAATGGTCGCGATAGCCGAAAGGCCATGGGCGATTGTCGATGTCGAGAGGAAGCGGCCGGATAGGTTGCTGACTCTCTGGTCCAGGCATGACGATCAGGGCGGCGATCCGCGCCTCCTCTCCATCCATTGGCGAGAGCTGCTGGTCGAGCGCGTCAACTCTCACGCCAAACCGACCGTAGGCTTCGACCACAGCACGGCATCGGCTTGCCGCCAGTTCGCGCGCGAGCGCCTCGCCGAGACGTGCAATCTCATCTGCAGAGGCCGCGCAGACGAGCGTGGTCGTGTCGCCCGCGCGGCTGGCAAGAACCTGGGCCTGCAGCACGGCGATGCGCCAGGCGTTCGGATCGAGCTGCGCCGACGCGAAGGCGAAGTGCAGCCGGTCCGGCACGCGCAGGCTGGTGGTGATGCCAAGGCCAGCGGGCGACAGCAGCAATGGATCGTCCGCGCCGGCCGCGGACTGTACCTTTTGCCCCGGCGACCTGTCCCCAGACGCCAGAGTCGCGGGACCGCCGACTATCAGCAGACACAGCACCAGGGCGAGGGAACGTCGCATCGGCGTCAGCCCGATCAAGCCTGTTTCAAGCACGTCCGATCTTACAGCCATTTGTAGCAAAACCGTGGCAGGTCACGACGGTCGGGATCAGCCCGCATAGCCGATGGCGTGATCGTCGGATGGCGTCACCGGTTCCAGCGGCGCGCGCCGGACGGGACCGCGACGCTGTCGGGCGGCGCCGGGCGCCCGCCCCTGACCCTGCCGCTCAGCTACGTCGCGGGGCTGCCGGACGGCGACCAGGACCCGCGCGCCAGACTGCTGCTGGGCATCGTCACCGGCACCCTGTCGCCCGAGGAGGCCAGGGCCCTGGCGCTGGCCATCGACCCCGCGGTCACCAGCATCGCCAACCCCGAGATGGGCGAAGAGTTCGGCGGCGAGAGCACCCTGCCCTCCGACCTGGCGGCGCTGGTCAAGGCCTACTACGACGCGCTGGGCGCCGATGCCGATCCGGCGGCGGCGGCGGCGGCGGTGCGCCTGGGCTTCTTCCCGCCTGGCAACCCGGTCGAACTGGCGCGCCTGGTCTTCGACCTGACGGCCGGCCGCCTCGCCGACGCCGCCGGCATCGTCGAAGCCGGCGCCCATCTGGCGCGGGCCCTCGAGAGCGGCGACGATGACGCCATCGAGGCCGCCGTCTGGGACGTGCTGGCCGCCGCCGCCTTCCTGCCGCTCGACAAGATCGGCAGGGGCGCCATTCGGCTGCTCAAGGGCGGCACGCGCCTGGGCATCGAGACGCTACAAGAGCTGACCCGCGCCGCCAGGGCCGGCGGCCGGGCGCTGGGCGAGGCCGCCGGCAGCACCGGCACCGCGGTCAGCCGCGCCGTCACCGAGGGCGTCGAGGCCGCCGCCAGCCTGGCGCGCGAAGCCGGCGCGCGCGTCACCGACCTGGCCCGCCAGGGCACCGAGGCCCTTGCCCGCGCCTGGCGCGAGACCAGGCAGCAGCTCGACGAAGCCTTCGACACCTGGCGCCGCAAGGGTCCGGACGGCACGGCACCGGCGCCACGCGACAAGCCCGACCTGCCGGCCGGCGGCACCTGGACACCGCTGGCGGACAGGACTCAGCGTAAAAGCTACTGGTCGGCGACCGAAGCCGACAAATCCTGGATCAAGGCCAAGCCCGGACCACAGGTCAGCGTCCCCTCCGACGACGTCACCGAACCCTTGCTGGAGCAGGCTGCGAAAGAGCGGCCAAGCCCACCGACGGAGGCCGATCCCATCCCGCTTTTGACGGCGCGGCGCGACCGCCATCTTGCTAGTGGCCGAGAAGCCGACGCCTGGTGGCCGCCCTATGCCTATGGCCTCCCGGTCTACCGAACGGAGACAGCGAATGGCGAGCGCTTCGTTCGCGTGTTCGGCGGAGACTCACCGCTCGTCGGTACATGGCTGATGCGCGAGAACGACCTCAAGCACGCGGATGGTTCATGGCTATCGGCTGACGAGATCGCAGACAAGTTTGCGCTACCCAAAGCGCCGAGCCACATGACCATCGTAGAGGCACCGCCCGGCACGACCCTCTATGTAAGTGTCGCTGGCCCCAGCAAGACGAGGCCCGGCGGTGGAGTACAGTTCGAATTCCGCGATTGGCCCCGAGACATGTGGTTTGGCCAAGCTGTCGCATTTCCGCCGGTGGGAGGTCCGTGATGTTGCAGATTCAATTCACGAAGTATGAAAAATCCATCCTCATCAATGGCCAAAGCGTCTCTTTGGCGCTACCGATCATCAACGCAATAGCTTTGAATGATCGGGTCGTGATTCATGTAGACCCCTATGGCATGCCCCCCGCCGATCCTCATACAGCCCGCAACGTCTTCGCGCTCGACGGACACGGTAAGGAGCTGTGGCGGATTGCGGACCTTGGGCACACCTACCAGGCCGACGATGGCAAGCACTATTCCCTGCCCTGGTCTGCGATTGCCAAAAGGCCAGACGGGAGCGGGTACTGGATCTACTCGCACTCCGGTTATCGCTTCGACTTCGACCCGATGACCGGCAAGGTGGCCGAACGCGGCGACTACGTGCACTAGGCTAGAGACAGCCCCCGCAACGCAATGAGCCCCGCTTCGGCGGGGGTCTTTCTTTTTGCGCAAGCCCTCCGGAAACGGCGAGGGGCGGGCCGCCGTCTTGCG
>JAKOWB010000236.1 GCA_029781795.1 Pseudomonadota bacterium
GTTCACTTCGTCCTGCATCTTGGCCTTTTTGCGGCGACCGGCGCCGCGGTCTGGTTCGCCCGCCCGGTCTGGTGGCTGCTTCTGCCGGCCCTGCTGGCGCAAGGCATCGTCCTGGTGGCCTTTTTCGCCCCGCTGCACGAGGCCATTCACCGCACCGCCTTCCGCAGCCGCTGGCTCAACGCGGCCGTCGCCTGGTGGGGCGGTCTGCTGCTCCTGCTGCCGCCGGACTACTTCCGCGCCTTCCACTTCGCCCACCACGCCGGCACCCAGGACCCGGCGCGCGACCCGGAGCTGGCGACGCCGAAGCCGGCCACCTGGCCCCGCTACCTCTGGCACGTCAGCGGCCTGCCCTACTGGCTCTACCAGGGCCGCATCCTGGTGACCCATGCCCTTGGCCGCGTGCCCGAACCCTTCGCCAACGAGCGCATGCGGCGGAGGATCGCGACCGAGTCACGGCTGCTGCTGGCCCTCCTGGTCATCCTGGCCGCGGGTTCGGTGGCGCTGGACACCCCGGCACTGCTCTGGCTCTGGGTCCTGCCTGCCCTGCTCGGCCAGCCCGTCCTCAGGCTCTACCTGCTGGCCGAACACTGGGGCTGCCCGCAGGTGCCGGACATGCTGGCCAACACCCGCACCACGCGGACCAACGGGATGGTGCGCTTCCTGGCCTGGAACATGCCCTATCACGTGGAGCATCACGCCTATCCGGCGGTGCCGTTCCACGCCCTGCCGCGGCTCAACGCACTGATCGGCGGCCAGGCCAGGGTGGTCGCGCCGGGCTATGGCGCCTTCACCCAGCAGGTCTGGCAGAGCCTCGGCCGCTAGCGGCTACTTCGCCGCCGTGTTGCGGCCGACCAGTTCCTCCAGCGCGGCGGAAAAACCGGACAGGGAGAAGACCAGCGCCACGGCCTTGCCGTCGGCGGTGCGCACAATGAAGGCACCCTTGGTGCCCTTGCGCAGCGCGCTCAGCATCTCCTCGCTCGCCCGCATCTCGATCAGGCAGCCGCTGGCGAGGCAACGGGTGACGACCAGGCCAGGGAACTCCGCGGCTTCGTCCACCTTCAGCAGAACGCCCGGCGGCAGCACGATGCCGAGCGGCAGTTCGACCCGCAGCGGATAGGCCTTGTCGGCCGGGTTGTAGCCCATGGCGATGGCGACGATCTGCTGGCCCTTGTCGTTCGCCACCTGCTGATGCGCGGTACAGGGCGGCTTGTTCTGCGCTACGCAGCGCACCACCCAGTCCTTGAAGGTCTTGGTCTCGACATCTTGCGCCTGGGCGCCAGCCATCGGGAGCAGGATGAGGGCGGCAAGGGCCCAGGTCAGGCGGCGCAACATGACACTTCTCCCAGGATCGTGACCGGCGGACACTCTGTTGGCGAGCGCCGCGCCGGTCAATCACCTGTTACCCCCCTGCGGCCACTAGCCATAGACCTTGGCGTCGAAGCGCTCGCCCAGGGCGGCCGCGTCCTCGCCCAGCACGCGCGGGTCGTCGACCGGCGGCAGCAGGGTGCGGATCTCCTCCACCAGGTCCTTCAGGCGCCCCGGCGCCGGCCGCTCGGTGACATAGAGCGCCTGGCTGGAAACCGCGGCCAGCAGGGCCAGGGTGTTCTGGAAAGCCCAACCGGCCTCGACCTCCTTCCGCCAGGAGAGGAAGTACTGCACCGGCACGTCGTTCTGGCCGTAGCCGCCCGACTCCATGCCCGGCAGGAAGGTGCGCTGCGCCGCCAGGCGCGCCTGCTCGGCGAAACCGGCCGAGGCGAAGGCGAGGCCGCCCATGTAGCCGTCGCCCTTGCCCTTGAGGCCCGCGGGCAGCAGCGAGACGCTGGCGTTCATCATCTTGTCGGTGTGGCGGTCGGCCAGCAGCGCCAGGTCCGCCCAGGCCGCTGCCAGGTTGTCCAGGCAGGGCCCGGTCTTGCCGTTGTGATAGCCGCCGGTGGAGAAGACGCGGCCTAGCGGATGCTCCGCCGTCGGCGGGATGTAGACCGGATTGTCCGACACCGCCTTCAGCGAGATCGCAGCGCACTCCTCCGCCTGCGCCGTGGCCCGCGCGGCGTAACCCAGGATGCGCGGCACGATGCGCCAGGAGACCGGCGCCTGGTAGAAGCGGCGGTCGGTGGTCTTCACCCCCTCCAGGTAGCCGCGCAGGCCCTGCAGCGCCTCGCGCTCGTAGGGGTCCTCCCAGATCTCGTCCAGCGCCGGATCGAGGTGCAGCAGCGGCGCGTTGAAGGCCTCGAACGAGAGGGCGAAGATCTTGGTCGCCAACTCCAGGCGGCGGCGCGCCGCCACGGCGCCGTCGGCCAGCAGGGCCGTGCCGCAGGGGCTGCCGTTGATCAGCGAGAGCGAGTCCTTCTCGTGGAAGTCCTCGTCCTTGCAGAGATGGCGGAAGAGGTGGCCGAGCGCCTGGATCTCGCCGGGGCAGCCGTTGCCCAGCGCCGGCACCTCCGGCAGCTTGCCGCCGCCCAGCATGGCGGCCACGGCCTCGCCGATCTTCGGCGAGATGGCGGCGTGGCCCTCGATGAAGTTGGTCAGGCGGGCGAAGACGATGCCGCGCGCCACGCGCTCGGGCAGCGGCTCACCCCATGAGGTCGCGCTGCCGCCGCGCATGCGGCGGGCCTGGACCTTGCGCTCCTCGCGGTTCAGCCGCTTCGAAGCCATGTGGCCGTAGCCCGAGGTCACGCCGTAGATGAAGACCTTGTCGTCGGACTCGATCAGCTCGTCGAAGGCCTTGCGCGCCCTGGCCATCGCCGCCTTGGCCTCGCTGCCGAAGGCGACGCCCTCGCCGCCCCAGGCGGCGCGGCGATAGGCGTCCAGCGTCAGGTCGGCGCGGCGGTTCAGCGTGATCGTCATCTTCTGGTCTCCTCCCTAAAAACTGGCCGGCAAGGCTGCCGCCCTGGCGCCGGCCGGTCTATAGTCCAGCCCTGCCGATGACAGGAGGCTGGCATGCAGCCGCTACCCGATCGCATGACGGCCGTTCTGCTCACGGGGCACGGCGGGTTCGAGTGTCTCGCCTTTCGCAACGACGTGCCGCGGCCGGAGCCGGCGGCGGACGAGGTGCTGGTCCAGGTCGCCGCCGCCGGCGTCAACAACACCGACATCAACACCCGGATCGGCTGGTATTCCCCCAGCGTGCGCGGGGACACGGCGACGGCCGAGGCGAAACCCGCCGAAGGCGCCAGCGACGGCGACTGGAGCGGCGGCGGCCTCGCCTTCCCGCGCATCCAGGGCGCCGACGTCTGCGGCCGGATCGTCAAGGTCGGCGCCAGGGTCGATCCCGCGCGCCTCGGCCAACGGGTGCTGATCCAGGGCTGCCTGCTGTCGCGCCGCCAGGGCGACCTGGTGCCCTGGCTGGGGTCGGAGGTCGACGGCGGCTTCGCCCAGTTCGTCGCCGCGCCGGCCGCCGACACCTATGCCATCGAGAGCCCGCTGCCCGACGCCGCGCTAGCCGCCCTGCCCTGCGCCTATTCCACGGCCGAGAACCTGCTGCACCGCAGCGGCGTGGCAGCCGGCGAGCGGGTGCTGGTGACCGGCGCCTCGGGCGGCGTCGGCGCCGCGGCCGTGCAGCTCGCCAAGCGGCGCGGCGCGCGCGTCGTCGCCCTCTGCGGTGCCGACAAGCAGGCGCAGCTCCGCGAGATCGGCGCCGACCAGACCGTGCCGCGTGGCAGCGACCTCGTCGCCGCGCTCGGCAAGGAGAGCGTGGACTGCGTCATCGACCTGGTCGGCGGCCCCGAGTGGCCGGCGCTGCTGGAGGTGCTGCGCACGCGCGGTCGCTACGCCGTCTCCGGCGCCATCGCCGGGCCTATCGTCGAGCTGGACCTGCGCAAGCTCTACCTCAAGGACCTGACGCTCTTCGGCTGCACGCAGCAGGACCCGGCGGTCTTCCCCAATCTCATCGGCTACGTCGAGCGCGGCGAGATCACGCCGCTGCTCGCCCGCACCTATCCCCTCGGCGCGATCGCCCAGGCGCAGCAGGATTTCCTGGCCAAGCGCCACGTCGGCAAGCTGGTGCTGATCCCGCCGGGGGTGGGAGCTCCGTGACCCTCGATGGCAGCCCCCTCGGCTTAAGGCTCGCATAAGGTTGGCTCCCCAGGTTGTAGGTGGAGCGCGGGTGTCGGCCCGCCCTTCGTCTCGCCGGCAACCTGAGGACCGCCAATGCGAAATCTTCTCCTGAGCCTCGCGCTCATCGCCACCGGCATCGGCATCTTTGTCGCCGGATACGCGCTGCTGGCGCCCGCGGCGCCGCCGCTCCAGTCAGCGGCATCGCAGGCCCCTGGCCTCGGCGACATGACGCCATTCGCCAGCATCGTGACAGACGTGCAGGCCATCGCCGCCGGCGGCGACCTGCCTGGCGCCCGGGCCCGGATCAAGGACCTCGAGACCGCCTGGGACGACGCGGAACCGACCCTGCGTCCCGTCAACCCGGAGCTCTGGGGCAACGTCGACGCCGCCATCGACGAGGCCTTGAGCGCGCTTCGGGCTGGCACGGTAGACCCGCAGAAGGTCACGGCAACGCTCGCCAGCCTGCAGGCCGCCCTGGCCGACCCGACGCTCGGGCAGGCAACGACTCCCGGCACCGGCGCCTCGGCGACGGCGGATGCCAACGGCCACGCCCTGCCCTGCGAGGCCATGCTGAAGCAGCTTCGCGACAGCGTGGCGTCCGCGACGCTGACCGACGCCGAGCGCGGCGCCATCGATGCGCTCCAGGTCAAGGGCATCGAGCGCTGCAACGCCGATGACGACGCCCACGCGGACGCCTTCTTCGCCCAGGCGATTGCCCTGGCGTCCGGCAAGCAGACCAAGTGAGAGGAATGTCCCCCATGACCTCGCTCTCTCGTAGCAACGTCGCCCTTGCGATCGACCTGCACGATGCGGACGGCAAGCCCACTGTCCCGAACCGCGTGCCCAGGGTCACCGTCGCCTTCTGGCTGATCAAGCTCCTGGCGGTGACGATGGGCGAAACCGCCGCGGACTTCCTCGCCGTCAATCTCGGCCTCGGCCTGACGGCCACGTCGCTGCTGATGATCGCGGTGCTGGCCGGCGCGATGGCCCTGCAGTTCAGGCAGAAGCGCTACGTCCCTTGGACCTACTGGCTGGCGGTAGTCCTGGTCAGCATCGTCGGCACGCTCGTCACCGACAATCTGGTCGACAACCTGGGCGTCTCGCTGATCAGCGTCACCGTCTTCTTCACTGTGGCTCTCGGCGCGACCTTCGCCGCCTGGTATGCGTCGGAGAAGACGCTGTCGATCCATGCCGTCACGACGACGCGGCGCGAGGCCTTCTACTGGGCCGCCATCCTTCTCACCTTCGCCCTTGGAACCGGTGCCGGTGACCTTGTCGCGGAGCAATATGGTCTTGGCTACCTGTCCACCGGGATTCTGTTCGGCCTGATCATCGCCTCGGTGAGTTTCGGGTACTTCGTCCTGCGGCTCGACGCCATCTGGACCTTCTGGATCGTCTACATCTTCACTCGGCCCGTCGGCGCATCGCTTGGCGACCTGCTGTCCCAGCCAAGGGAATACGGCGGCCAGGGGCTCGGCACCATCGTGACCAGCGGCCTGTTCCTGGCCGTGATCGTCGCCCTGGTGCTCTATCTCACCGCCACCCGCAAGGGTCAGGAAATGGTGCCGCAGCAGCGCACTGGCGAACCAAGATAGCGGCCGCTAGCCTTGCGGCATCTCGCCGATTGCCGCCAGGTGCCGCGGGAACTCCGCGCTACCCATCAAGGCCTGGCAGCGCTGGAAGCGGTTGAGGGCATAGGCCCAGAAGTCGTCGGCCGGATTCCGGTTGGCGTGCTGGATCAGGCCCCAGAGGGTCCAGAGCAGGTCGCACATGGCCTTGTAGATCGTGGTCCGGCCGACCGCCCAGGCCGGCGGCTCGCCAGCGCAGTAGGCGCTGAGCAGCTCGCTGTCCTGCGCGGCGTCGAAGCCGGCTTCGACCGAGAGGTCGCCGAGGTCCCACCAGGGATCGTTCATCCCGCTGTATTCCCAGTCGACCAGCCACATGCGCCGGCCGTCGTCGAGGAAGTTCTCGCACAGCGGGTCGCAGTGGCAGGGCGCCAACGGCACCGGCCTGGCGTCCAGCGCCTGGCGCACCGCGCCGGCCTGGGCCACGGCGGCGTCGTAGCCCTCGGGCAGCGTCGCGCCCAGCTTGGCCAGCAGGGCCTTGTACTCCTCGATCATGGCGAAGAGCTCGAAGCGCTTGGCGAAACGCTGGCCGCTGCCGTGCATGCGCTTCAGCACCTTGGCGGCGCGGCCGGGGCTGCCGGCGCGCTGCTTGAAGAGCGCCGGGCTCATGGTGACGACGCCGGGAATGTAGCGCGCCAGCATCAGGCCGATGCTCGGCTCGCAGTGGATGATCTCGGCGCCGACCTGGGCGCGGGCGGCGGCGCGGGCGTTGATCTCCTCGTTGGCGCGGTCGATGTAGTCGTTGGTGCCGGCGCCGGCGATGCGCAGCACGAAGACCTCGCCGTTGCGCTCGACCTTCCAGTTCTGGTTGGTGAGGCCGCCGAGACGCGTCATCTCGATATCCTCGGCCTCGACGTTGGCGAAGCGCGGGATGGAACGCAGCGCCGTCAGCATGTCGGTTTCCATCGCCCTGCCCTCCTCTAGGCCTTCAGACGCTCGTTCTTCGGGTCGTAGAGGGGGCCCTCCACCCGCTCGGCCGGATAGCGCTCGCCGTAGGCTTCGATCTCGAAGTGGCGCTCGCCGGCCAGCGCCGCCGGCAGGTAGCCGAAGGCGATCATCTTGCCGACCGTGTGGCCCCAGTTGGCGCTGGAGGTCGTGCCGACCACCTTGCCGCCGTGGTGGATCGCCTCGCTGCCGGCGAAGGTGACCGCAGCGTCGAGGATGAAGGTGCAGAGTTTGCGCTTCACCCCCTCCGCCTTCTGCTTCTCCAGCGCGGCGCGGCCGAGGTAGTCGCCCTTGCGGAAGGAGACGCGGAAGCCGAGGCCGGCCTCGAAGGGCGTGTAGTCCGGCGTGATGTCGCTGGACCAGTAGAGGTAGCCCTTTTCCATGCGCAGCGTGTCGATGGCGCGGTAGCCGACGTCGGCGATGCCGAGCGGCTCGCCGGCGGCGCGCAGCAGGTCGTACACGCCGGCGGCGTACTCGACGGGGATGTGCAGTTCCCACCCCAGTTCGCCGACGTAGCCGATGCGCACGGCCCGGACGGAGGCGCCGCCCAGGGTCAGGCGCCGGCAGGTCGAGAAGGGGAAGGCGGCGTTGGAGACGTCCTCGTCCGCCACCGCGGCCAGCACCTGGCGCCCCAGCGGGCCGCAGAGATTGATGACGGCATAGCGGTTGGTGACGTCGTAGAGGCTGACGCTGCCGTCGCGCGGCAGGTGCCTTTCCACCGTTGCCCGGTCGCGCACGCCGAAGGCCGAGCCGGTGACCAGGTAGAAGGCCTGCTCGCCGATGCGCGACAAGGTCAGGTCCGCCTCGATGCCGCCCTTGGCGTTAAGCAACTGCGTGTAAATCGTGCTGCCGACCGGCTTGTCGAGGTCCGAGGCGGCGATGCCCTGCAGCGCCTTGAGGGCGCCCGGTCCCTTGATCTCGAACTTGGAGAAGGAGCTCTGGTCGATCAGCGCCACGCGCTCGCGCACCGCGCAGTGCTCGACGCCGACCTGGGCGAACCAGTTGGGCCGCCCGAAGGAGGGCCGGTCCACCGCCTCCACGCCCGGCGGCGCGAACCAGACCGGCCGCTCCCAGCCGAAGCGAGCGCCGAAGACCGCGCCCCGCGCCTTCAGCGTGTCGTAGAGCGGCGAGCGGCGCAGCCCGCGCGCGGCGTGCCGCTCCTCGCCCGGATAGTGCAGCAGGTAGTAGCCGCCATAGGCCTCCACCGCGCGCGCGCTCAGCACCGCCCGCGCCGCATGCTGCGGGCCGAAGCGGCGCACGTCGAAGGACCAGAGGTCCATGCCGGGGTCGCCCTCGACGATCCACTGCGCGATGGCGCGCCCGCCGCCGCCGGAGCCGGCGATGCCGGCGGTGAAGCCGCAGGCGACGAAGAAGTTGTCGAGCTCGGGCGCCGGACCCAGGATCGGCTCGCCGTCGGCGGAGACCGGGATCGGGCCGTTGATCAGGCTGCGCACGCCGAGCTCGCCGAAGATCGGCAGGCGTTCCTGCGTCAGCGCGGCGATCTGCTCGAAGCGCTCGAAGTTGGAGGGCAGGAGCTGGCGGGCGAAGTCCGCCGGCATGCCGCGCTCGCCGAAGGGCACGGTATCCGGCTCCCACCCGCCCAGCGCCAGCGCGCCGGGCTCGCCCTTCAGGTAGAAGAGCTTGTCGGGATCGCGGAAGGTCGGCAGGCCGGCCGGTACGCGCTCGCTCTTCTCGGTCACCAGGTACTGGTGCTCGACGACGCCGGCGGCGATGGCGACGCCGGCCAGCCGGCCGACCTCCTTGGCCCAGAGGCCGGCGGCGTTGACCACCACGTCGGCGCTCCAGGTGCCCTGGTCGGTCACCACCTCGGTCACCCGGCGGCCGGCGACCGTCAGCTCCAGCACGCGGGTGTTCTCGTGGATCTTCACGCCGCCTTGCCGCGCGCCCTTGGCGTAGGCCTGGGTCAGGCTGTAGGGGTCGACGTAGCCGTCGGTCGGGACCCAGGCCGCGCCCACCACGCCCTCCGTGGTCATCAGCGGGAACTTCTCCTGCGCTTCCTTGGCGGAGATCAGGTGCAGCTCGAAGCCGAAGGAGCGCGCGATGGTCGCGGTGCGCCGGATCTCCTGCCAGCGCTCGGGGCTGGAGGCGATGCGCAGGCTGCCGACCGGATGCCAGTCGACCGCCTGCCCGGTCTCGGCCTCCAGCCTGCCGTAGAGTTCGGCGGAGTACTGCATCAGGCGGGTCAGGTTGCGCTTGGTGCGGAGCTGACCGACCAGGCCGGCGGCGTGCCAGGTGGCGCCGTGGGTGAGCTGCGCCTTCTCCAGCAGCACCACGTCGCGCTTGCCGAGCTTGGCCAAGTGATAGGCGATGGAGCAGCCGACCGCCCCGCCGCCGATGATGACGATCTCCGCGTGACGCGTCGCGACCACCCTGCCCCTCCGCCCGACTCCCGGCACCAGCCGAGCGGCAGCATGCCCGTCCTTCCGGCCAGCGGGAAGTGGGGGCCGTCAGCCCCGCCCGACCAGGCGCGCTAGGCCTTGATGCGCGCGCCCGCCGGGTCGTAGAGCGTCTCGCGCTCGATGCGGCAGGGGATGCGCTCGGAGGCCACCTCCAGCTCGTAGCGGCCGGAATAGAGGAAGTCGTCGTCGACGCCCGCCGCCCGGCGCACATAGCCGTAGCCGATGTTCTTGCCCACCGTGTAGCCCCAGCCGGCCGAGGAGAGCCAGCCGACCCGCTCGCCGTCGCGATAGATCGTCTCGCGGCCCAGCAGCACGGTGTCGCGGCCTTCGACCGTGAAGCAACCGAGGCGCTTGGCGAGCGGCGCGCGCGCCTGCTCGGCCAGCACCGCGCGGCCCTGGAAGTCGATGTTCTTGCGCAGCTTCACCGCCCAGCCCATGCCGGCCTCCAGCGGCGTGTAGTCCGGCCCGATGTCGCTGCCCCAGGCGCGGTAGCCCTTCTCCAGCCGCAGCGATTCGATGGCGCGGTAGCCGGCGTTGCGCAGGCCCAGCGGCGCCCCCGCCTCCATCAGCAGGCGATAGAGCGTCAGCATCTGCTCGGTCGGGGCATGCAGCTCCCAGCCCAGCTCGCCGACGTAGGTCACGCGCAGCGCGCGCGCCTTCACCGGCCCGATCTCGATCTCGCGGCAGCTGCCGAAGGGGAAGGCGGCGTTCGAGAGGTCGTCCTTGCAGACCGCCGCCAGGATGTCCCGGGCGCGTGGGCCCATCAGCGACAGCACGCCATAGGCCGAGGTGACGTCGAAGGCGGCGGCGCGCGCTCCCTCGGGGATCGAGCGCTCGATCCAGGAGAAGTCGTGCGTGGCGAAGCCCGTGCCGGTGACGATGTAGAAGGCGTCCTCGGCGATGCGCGCGACCGTCAGGTCGCACTGGATGCCGCCCTTGCGGTTCAGCATCTGGGTATAGGTCAGGCTGCCGACCTTCTTGTCGACGTCGTTGCTGCAGATCCAGCTCATGGCGGCGGTGGCGTCCGGCCCCTTCACCACGAACTTGGCGAAGGAGGACTGGTCGAAGAGGCCGGCGGCCTCGCGCACGGCCTGGTGCTCCTCGCCCACCGCCTCGAACCAGTTCTGCCGGCCGTAGCTGTAGGCGTCCTCGGCCTTCTCGCCGGCGCGGGCGAACCAGTTGGGCCGCTCCCAGCCCAGCTTCTCGCCGAAGCAGGCGCCCTGCTCCTTCAGCGCGGCGTAGAGCGGCGAGACGCGGTTGGGCCGGCCGCTGCGGTGCTCCTCGAAGGGCCAGGCCATGGTGTAGTGCTTGGCATAGGCCTCCAGCGTGCGCGTGCGGGTCCAGGAAACCGAATCGTGCGGCCGGCCGAAGCGGCGGATGTCGACCGGCCAGAGGTCCATCGGCGGCTCGCCGGCGGCCACCCACTCCGCCAGCGCCTTGCCGGCGCCGCCGGCCGAGGCGATGCCGAAGGCGTTGAAGCCGGCGCCGACGTAGAAGTTCTTCAGCTCCGGCGCCTCGCCCAGAATGAAGTTGCCGTCGGGCGTGAAGGACTCCGGCCCGTTGATCATCTGCTTGATGCCAGCTTCGGCCAGCGCCGGCACGCGGGCCAGCGCCTGCTCCATCAGCGGCTCGAAGTGGTCGAAGTCGTTGGGCAGCAGCTGGAAGACGAAGCCGTCGGGAATGCCCTCGACCGCCCAGGGGATGGGGTTCGGCTCGTAGCCGCCGAAGACCAGGCCGCCGACCTCCTCCTTGAAATAGATCAGGCGGTCGGGGTCGCGCAGGGTCGGCAGCTCGCGCGGCACGCCGGGCAGCGTCTCGGTGATGACGTACTGGTGCTGCACCGAGACCAGCGGCACGCGCACGCCGGCCATCCGGCCGATGTCGCGCGCCCACTGCCCGCCGCAGTTCACCACCACTTCGGCCTGGATCGTGCCGTGGTCGGTCACGACGCCGGTGGCGCGGCCCTTGGCCGCCAGGATGCCGGTGACGGTCACGCCCTCGTGGAAGCGGCAACCGCCGGCGCGGGCGCCCTTGGCCAGCGCCAGGGCGATGTCGGAGGGATTGGCCTGGCCATCGGTCGGCAGGAAGGCCGCGCCCTCCAGGTCGGCGATGTCCATGACCGGCCAGAGGTCGCGCGCTTCCTTGGGCGAGAGGATGTGCATCTCCAGCCCGAAGGAGTGTGCCGTCGTCGCCTGGCGCCTGATCTCGGTCAGGCGCTCCTTGTTGCAGGCCAGGCGCAGGCCGCCGTTCTGCTTCCAGCCGGTCGCCTGGCCGGTCTCCGCCTCCAGGCGCTGGTAGAGCTCGACCGAGTGGGTCAGCAGGCGGGTGATGTTGGCCGAGGTGCGGAGCTGCCCCACCAGCCCGGCGGCGTGGAAGGTCGAGCCGGAGGTGAGCTTGCCCTTTTCCAGCACCACCACGTCGCGCCAGCCGAGCCGCGCCAGGTGATAGGCGACCGAGCAGCCGATGATGCCGCCACCGATGATGACCGCGCGCGCCGCGGTGGGAAACTCAGCCATGATACGTCCCGTCCCCGTCCTTCAGGCTTCTCGTTGGAACTGGTCCCAGGCCGCCTCGAAGCGGCGGCGGTTCTCGGCGGTATAGGCGCGGTAGTCGAAGTCCAGCGTCGAGTGCAGCTCGGACACCATGGACCAGAGCGTCTCGCGCAGCAGCGAGGCGCACTTCATCGCACCGTAGCGCCGCAGCAGGTCGGCGTCCGGCGCCTGGCCGAAGTAGCGCGTCAGCAGCTCGGTCTCGAGTTCCGGCGGGAACTCGTTGTTGGAGGCCAGGCCCCCCAGGTCGAAGAGCGGCGAGTTGAAGCCGGCGTAGTCCCAGTCGACCAGCCAGAGGCGCGTGCCGTCGTCGATGAAATTGGCCGGCAGCAAGTCGTTGTGGCCGAACACGAGATTGATCGGCCCCACCGCCTCGTCCAGGCGATCGGCGATCTCCAGCAGCCGCGGCAGCTCGCCGGCGGCGGAGTGGCCGCCGTCGCGGATCGTGCCGCAGTAGTCGCGGATGACGTGAAAGACCCAGAAGACCAGGGCCGGTCCACGCAGGTGCTTGGGAATCTCGCGGTGCACGCGCTGGATCAGCGGCACGATGCGGGCAAGATTGCCGCGCACGTCCTCGGCGCCGAAGGTGCGGCCCTGGATGAACTCCGTCACCATGACGCCGGCCTCGACATGGACGATGGCGGGCGAGAGGCCGGCCGCCGCCGCCGCGCGCGCCGCCGCCAGCTCGTTGAAGCGCAGCACGCCATGCACCGGAATGTCGCCGCCGACGCGCACGAAGTAGGCGCGGCCCTGGTCCACCACCTTGAAGTTGGCGTTGGTGATGCCGCCCTTCAGCGGCTCGGGCGTGACCGGCCCGCGCCAGAGCGAAAGGCGCGCCGCGCGTTCGCTGGCTTCGCTCATGACGCCAGTCCCATGCGGCGCTTCTTCTCGCGCGCCCAGGCCTGCATCAGGCGGTCGGTGACGATGGCGATGCAGGCAACGCCGGTGCCGGCGACGAAGCCGCGGCCGACGTCGGCCTTGGCGAGGGCGGCATAGACCTCCTGGCCCAGGTCGCGGGTGCCGACCAGGGCGGTGATCACCAGCATCGAGAGGCCCATCATGATGGTCTGGTTGATGCCGAGCAGGATCTCCGGCAGGGCCAGCGGCAGTTCCACCTTGAAGAGGCGCTGGCGCGGCGTGCAGCCAGAGGTGATGGCGGCCTCCACCAGGGCAGGCGGCACCTGCTTCAGGCCGTGCGCCGTATAGCGGATCGGCGCGACGATGGAATAGGCGATGATGGCCAGCAGCGCGGTGAAGTCGCCGTTCTGGAACAGCATGATGGCAGGGATCAGGTAGGCGAAGACCGGCATGGTCTGCAGCACGTCGATCACCGGCTGCAGGATGCGATCCACCCAGCGGACCTTGGCGGCGGCGACACCCAGCGGCACGCCGATCAGGCAGGCGACGACGACGCCGAGGCCGCAGAGATAGACCGACACCATGGCCGGCACCCAGTTGTCGGTCACGGCGATGAAGAGCAGCAGCCCGGCGACCAGCGCCGCCAGGCGCCATCCGCCGAGGCGCCAGCCGGCGAAGGCCAGCAGCGCGATGACGCCGACCCAGGGCACGTCGTCGGTGAGGAAGCGCTTGGCCGGCACCATGAAGTTCAGCAGCAGGGCGTTCTTGGCGCCGTTGAGGGCGTCGAACCATTCCTTGGTGATATAGCTGATCCCGCGGTCGATGGCCGGCGCGACGGTCACCTGCCAGTCCTTGGGATAGCTCTGCAGCGCGGGCCAGAGCTGGCCGAGGATCCAGCCGGCGGCCAGCACCGCCGCTGCCGCCAGCCAGGCCCGATGGCGCCGCGCCCAGCCGTCGTGGCGCACGCGCAGGGGCGCCCGCCCGCGCAGCGCCGCCGCCTGGCTGACGCGGTCGACCGCGATCGCGATCAGCGCGATGGCGACGCTGGCCTCGATGGCGTTGCCGAGCTTCAGCGCGCGCATCGCCGAGAGCACCTCGTAGCCGAGGCCGCCGGCGCCGATCATCGCCGCGATGATCACCATGTTGAGCGACTGCATGATGACCTGATTGACGCCGACCATCAGGCCGGAGCGCGCCGCCGGCACCATGACCTTCCAGGTCATCTGCCGTCGCGTGCAGCCGGCCATGCGGCCGAACTCGACGATCTCCGCCGGTACCTGGCGCAGCGCCAGCAGCGTCAGGCGCACCATCGGCGGCATGGCGAAGATCACCGTGGCGATCAGCGCCGAGACCGGGTTGAAGCCGAAGAGGAAGAGGATCGGCACCAGGTAGGCGAAGACCGGCACGGTCTGCATGAAGTCGAGCAGCGGCATGATGGCCTGCTCGAAGCGGCGCGAGCGATAGGCGCCGATGCCCAGCAGCAGTCCGCCGATCACGCCCAGCGGCACGGCGACGACGATGGCGGCGATCGTCATCATCGCCGCCGCCCAGCGACCGAACAGCGCCAGGTAGAGCATGGCGCAGCAGACCAGCAGCGCCAGGCGCCAGCCGTTGACGCGCCAGGCGAGCAGCGTCGCCAGCAGCGTCAGCGCCGGCCAGGGGATCGGCGGCAGGGTCATGCCGAAGAGCTGGAAGCCCTTGGCCAGCAGGCCCTGGGCGAAGAGCAGCGGCCATTCGATCAGCCAGGAGACGCCGCGCGTCAGATCCTTGAAGGTGAAGAGGCCGAGGTCGAAGTCGTTGATCAGCCACTTCATCAGGCCGCTGACCCAGGCCTTCAGCGGAGCCACCCAGGCCTCGGGATAGGACATGGCCCAGGCGAACTGCTCGCGGTAGAGCGAGACCAGCAGCGCGAGCAGCAGGATCAGCAGCGCGCCGCCCTCGCCGATGCCGAAGCGGCGCAGCGTGCGTTGGCCGGCCGGCAGCGCGAGGTCGCTCATCCCTTCCCCGCCCCGGCCGGCACCGCCGCCGTGTCGCCGACCAGCACCCGCAGCACCGCGGCCCGGGTCACCAGGCCCAGCGGCTGGCCGCTCTCGTCCTCCACCGCGAAGGGCTGCGTGCCCTCCACCACCTGCTGCGCCACCTGTTGCACCCGCGCGCCGGCCGGCAGGCGGCCGGCCACGGCGGCGGCGGCGTCAAAGGGCTGCATGATGGCGCGCAGGGTCAGCACCTTGGCGCGGGACACGTCGCGGGTGAACTCCGCCACGTAGTCGGTGGCCGGGCTGGTCACCAGTTCCTCCGGCGTGCCGACCTGGATCACCGCGCCGTCCTTCATGATGGCGATGCGGTCGGCCAGGCGGATCGCCTCGTCGAAATCGTGGGTGATGAAGACGATGGTCTTGTGCAGCACCGACTGCAGGCGCAGGAACTCGTCCTGCATCTCGCGCCGGATCAGCGGGTCGAGGGCCGAGAAGGGCTCGTCCAGGAACCAGATCTCCGGCTCCACCGCCAGGCTGCGGGCGATGCCGACGCGCTGCTGCTGGCCCCCCGACAGCTCGCGCGGGTAATAGGATTCCCGACCCTTCAGGCCGACCAGCTCGATGACCTTGAGGGCGCGCTCATCGCG
The DNA here is from genome assembly GCA_029781795.1 of Pseudomonadota bacterium. GTDB lineage: Bacteria > Pseudomonadota > Alphaproteobacteria > Kiloniellales > JACOMY01 > JAKOWB01. Next base: position 15,074 of record JAKOWB010000236.1, read on the forward strand.
CTCGGCGCGACCGACGCCCTGCACCTCCAGCGGGAAGGCGACGTTGCGCAGCACGTTGAGGTGCGGCAGAAGGGCGAAGTGCTGGAACACCATCCCCATCTTGTGCCGGCGCAGCTCGATCATCTCGCGCTCGCTCGCCGCCAGCAGGTCGTTGCCGTCGAACAGCACGCGCCCCGCCGTCGGTTCCACCAGGCGCGAGAGGCAGCGCACCAGCGTCGACTTCCCCGAGCCCGACAGGCCCATGATGATGAAGATCTCGCCGGCGCGGATCTGCAGATTGACGTCGCGCACCGCGCCGATGATACCGGCGCGCTTCAGGTCGTCGCCCGAGGGGTGCCCGTCATGCGCGCGCAGCACCGCGCCAGGGGCATTGCCGAACAGTTTCCAGACGCCCTCGCAGGCGAGCTTTACCGGCCGCTCTGGCATGCGCTCTCCAAGATCAAAGCAGGCGTCATGCTCGGGCTCGTCCCGAGCATCCATCCCGCCGCTCGCGCCGGCGGCCCAATGGACCCTCGGACCAAGCCCGAGGGTGACGACGGAAGGGCGATCGAGGGCGCGGACCCTGCCGCGCCCTCAGTCAACCAAGGACTCTACTTCGTCCAGGCCTGCCAGGTGGCCTGGTTGGCGTCCATCCACTCCTTGACCACGTCCTCGACGCTCATGCCGTCCAGGTCGACCTTGCCGACCAGCGCGCTCATGGTGGCGTTGTCCATGGAATAGGCGCGGATCGCCTTGTAGGCGGCCGGCCACTTGGCCTCACCCGCCTTCGAGCCGATCTTCTTGATCCAGCCGAAGGGCTTGCCGCAGTCGTAGGCCTTGTCGGGGTTGATGCCCCACTTCGGATCCTCGTAGCAGGCCTTCTCGTAGGTCGGGAACTCGACCCACTCGCCCTCGAACTTGGCGACCGCCCAGTGCGGGGAATAGACCCAGGCCATGATCGGCGCCTTGCGCTCATAGGCCGACTGGATCTCGGCGAAGAGGCCGGCATCGGTGCCGGCGTTCACCACCTCGAAGGGCAGGCCCAGGGCCTCGACGCGCTCCTGGTCATAGCCGCCCCAGGTCGCGGGGCCGGAGAGGTAGCGGCCCTTGGGCGCGGTCTCCGGGGTCGCGAAGGCCTCGGGGCACTTCAGCAGCGCGTGCCAGTCGGGCAGGCCGGGGCAGCGCTCCTTCATGTAGAGCGGGTACCACCACTCCTCCTTGGCCTGCATGCCGATGGCGCCGAGATCGACCGTGTTGCCGGTCGCCAACGAGGCCTCCACCGCGTCGCCGGCGGTGGTCTGCCAGAGCTCCATGGCCACCGTCAGGTCGCCGGTCTCCAGCCCGGCGAACTGCGCCAGGTAGTCGGCCTGCACGTACTCGACGTTGTAGCCCATCGACTTCAGCACCTCGCCCATGATGGTCGTGGTGATGTACTGGCCGGTCCAGTCGTTCAGCGTCAGCTTGATGGGGTCGCTGGACTCCGGCACGTCGGCCATCGCCGGGCCGGACGCCAGCGCGGCCACGACGGCACCCGCCGCCAGCCAGCTCTTCGCACGCAAGGTCATGTCATGTTCTCCCAGAGTTGCGGCCGCGCTTGCCCGCGCTTGTTGCCGCTGGAATGCTGTTGCGGCGCAACAAGCGCTGTCAAGGCGCAATCCAAAGCAAAGCCACAAAATTCCACATTGCCCTACCGGGTAGCGGCGGCATACTCGGCCTGCAACCCGCTGACGAGACAGGCTCGATGCACGCCTCTGCCCGCCAAGCCGCGATCCTGCGCGCCCTCGCCCGCGAGGGCAGCTGCAGCGTCATGGAGCTGGCCGAGCAGCTCGCCGTCTCGGACGAGACCATCCGGCGTGACATCAAGGCCATGGCGGCCAAGGGCCTGCTCGAGCGCGTGCACGGCGGGGCCATCCTGCCCGACGTGCTGCGCGAGCCCGACTTCCAGAAGCGCATGGCCTACAACGCCGACGCCAAGGGTCGTATCGCCCGCGCCGTAGCGCGGGAGGTGCGCAATGGCGATTCGATCTTCATCGACACCGGCTCGACCACGCTCTATGTCGCCCGTGCCCTGGCCGAGCATGCCGATCTCATGATCGTCACCAACGGCGCCGACATCGCCCGCACCCTGGCGCAGTCCGGGCGCAACAAGGTGTATCTGGCCGGTGGCGAGATCCGCAGCGACGACGGCGCGGTGCTCGGCGGCTCGGCCGTGCGCTTCGTCGAAGCCTTCCGGGTGCGCATCGCCGTGCTATCGGTGGGTGCCATCCACCTGGAGGACGGCTGCATGGACTTCCACCTGAACGAGGCCGATCTCGCCCAGGTGGCGATCCAGCGCGCCAGCCGCGTGATCGTCGTGGCCGACCACAGCAAGTTCGGCGCGCAGGCCTCGGTCCGCGTCTGCGACTTCAGCCAGGTCTCGCAACTGGTCACCGACCGCGACCCCCCTGCCCCTTTCCTGCGCCGGCTCGAGGACGCGGGCGTGGAATTGGTGGTCGCGTGAAGACCTGGGCATGTCGGCGCCGCCATTGACAGCGCGCCGGCCGACAGACTAACTCGGCAACTGAACGCGACGGTGCCTGCCGCAAGGTGGGCTAAGAGGGAACAGGGTGCGGCGCCTCGGCTCCGCTCCCGGCTGCCCCCGCAACTGTCGGCGGCGAGACGCTGCCCCACGTTCGGTCACTGGGACCCGCCAAGATCGGGCAGTCCTGGGAAGACCGGGCAGCGCCGATGACCCGCCCAGCCAGGAAACCTGCCATCGCGGCGTCACCCACTCGTCGGGCGGGGTGCACCGATGGGACGGACTCTCCGGAGCGGTGACGTCTTTCTTTGGCCTTTGGCTCGAGGGGAGACCGTCCCGTGACTCGGATTCCGTACCGCCATAGCTCCATCCGTACCCTTTGTCTGGCGGGCGCCGCGCTCGCCGTCCTGGCGCTGCCCGCCGGCGCCGAGCAGACCGCCGGCAGCCTGCCGCCGCTGGTGGTAACGCCGACCAAGACCGTCGTCCCGCTGGACGAGATCGGCTCCAGCGTCACCGTGATCGACCGCCAGCAGATCGAGGAGCAGAACTACCAGACCCTGCCCGACCTGCTGCGCGCCGTGCCGGGCCTCAGCGTCATTCAGACCGGATCGCAGGGCGCCCTGACCAGCGTCTTCACCCGCGGCAGCAACTCCAACCAGACCCTGGTGCTGCTGAACGGGCGGCCGATCGGCGATCCCTCGGCCTCCAACGGCGCCTTCAACTTCGCCCACCTGCCGCTGTTCAACGTCGAGCAGGTGGAGGTGCTGCGCGGCCCCGCCTCGGCGCTCTACGGCTCCAAGGCGATCGGCGGCGTGATCAACATCATCACCCGCGAGGGCGACGGCGAGCCGAGCTTCGGCTCGCAGGTGGAGATCGGCACCCACGACACGCTGAACACCATCCTCAACGCCAACGGGCGTCTCGCCGGCATCGGCTATGACGCGACGCTGTCGCGCCTCTCGACCGACGGCTTCAGCGCGACGCCGGCGACGCTGCGTCCGCCGGGCGCCACGGACGAGGCCGACGGCTACGACAACTGGTCCGGCTCGCTGGCGCTGGACGGCGACATCACCGACAGCATCTCCGCCAACTTCTTCGGCGCCATCATCGACACGCGCAGCGACCTCGACTACTCGCCCGAGGATCCGAATGGGCGGGAGGCGACGCGGCAGTACTTCGCCGACGCGGCGCTGAAGGGGACCTTCTTCGACGGCGTGTGGCAGCCGACGCTCTCCTTCGGCTACAGCAACTACTTCCGCAACGACAAGGACCAGCCCGACGCCTTCGACGGCATCTTCCCGACCTCGCAGGATGTCGACAACAAGGGCTGGCGTTGGTCGGCCGAGCTGCAGAACGACATCGTGATCGACGACCAGAACAGCATCACGGTCGGCACCGAGTTCGAGCGCGAGTGGTTCAAATCCAGCGGCACCTCCGACTTCGGCGGCGGCTTCGTCATCACCAACGATTCCGAGGCCTCGCGCGACACCGTCGGCGTCTATGCCATCCACCGCTTCGACTGGGAGGAGCGCCTCTTCCTGTCCAGCGCCGTGCGCTTCGACGCGCCGGAGAACAGCGACAACGCCATCACCTTCACCATCGCCCCGGCCTACCTCTTCACCGACAGCGGGACCAAGATCCGCGGCAGCGTCGGCACGGCCTACAAGGCGCCGAGCCTCTACGAGCTCTACGGTTTCGCGCCCACCTCGTTCGGCAACGCCTTCGTCGGCAACCCGGACCTGGAGCCCGAGCGCAGCTTCGGCTTCGAGGTCGGCTTCGACCAGACGCTGCTGGAGGGCAAGGTGACGCTCGGCGCGACCTACTTCCACAACCACATCCGCGATTCGATCAACACGGTCTTCGACCCCATCACGTTCGATTCCTCGACGGTGAACAATCGGGACCTGACGGCGCAGGGGGCCGAGGTCTATATCGACATCGTGCCGATCGAATCGGTGCGCCTGCACCTCGACTACACCTTCACCCACGCGATCTTCGACGACACCGACAAGCAGGCGCTGCGCCGGCCGAAACACGTGCTGAACGGCACCCTGGCGATCGACCTCACCGACGAACTGACGCTGACCGGCAACTTCAGCCTGCTCGGTGGCCGGCGCGACCTCGACTACTACACCGGCGCCGAGAAGGGCCTGCCGGCCTACACGCTGGTGAACGCCGCGATCAGCTACAAGGTCTTCGACGGCGTCACCGCCTATGTCAGGGCCGAGAACATGCTGGACGAGGACTACGAGACCGCCGACGGATTCCAGGCACCCGGCCTGCGCCTGCTGGCCGGCGTGCGCGTGGTTTACTAAAGCGATGAGCGGATCCTGGCCTCGTTGCGACATCCCCTCTCCCGCTTGTGGCGGGAGAGGGAGGCGAGCGCCAGCGAGACGGGCGAGAGCCTTGGACCTGGTCCGCAGTATCTGCACCGACCGACCGCCCTCACCCCGGCCCTCTCCCGCTCGAAGCAGGAGAGGGAGGACTGCGGCGGTCGCGCTGTCTCTTCTGCTTCTTTTCTCCCTGCCCTCCCTTGCCGACGCGCCGAAGCGCATCGTCTCGCTCAACGTCTGCGTCGACCAGCTCGTGCTGCTGCTGGCCGACCGGGAGCAGATCGCGGCGCTGAGCTACGCCGCCGCCAACCCGCAGCAGTCGGCGCTGGCGGACCTGGCCGAGGGCCTGCCGCGCACCTACGGCCGCGCCGAGGAGGTGCTGCCGCTGAACCCCGACCTGGTGCTGTCCGGCGCCTTCACCGCGCGTGCCGGCGTCGCCATCCTGCGCCAGCTCGGCTACCGCGTGGTGGACGTGCCCGACGCCATGACCCTGGACGACATCCGCGCCGCCATCCGCCTGGTGGCGGAAGCCGTGGGCCACCCGGAGCGCGGCGCGGCGCTGATCGCCGACTTCGACGCCAGGCTGGCCGCCGCGGCCGCGCCGCCCGGCATCCGGCGACCGCGTGTCGCTTTCCTCTCGCTCGGCCTCTACACCAACGGCGCCGGCACATTGGTCGACGCCGTGCTGCAGGCAGCCGGGCTGGAGAACGCGGCCATCGGCTGGGGCATCGACTTCATCGGCCCGGTCGCGCTGGAGCAGATCGTGCGCGACCCGCCGGAGGCCTTCGTGATGGGGCTGGACAGCGGTACCGACCCCTCGCTCTCGGCCGAGGTGCTGGACCACCCGGCGATCCGCGCCCTGACGGCGACACGCCCGCGGATCGGCGTCGCCGGGCGCAACTGGGTCTGCGGTACGCCGGTCGTCGCCGAGGTGGTGGAGACCCTGGCGAGCCTGCGCCGGCAGCTCCTGGGACCAGGCTCTTGATGCGCGCCGCGACCTGGACCCTTCTCGCCCTGCTGCTCCTGCTGGGCGCCCTGTTGTCGCTCGGCCTCGGCCCGCAGGGACTGAACCTCGCCGAGGTGCCGCGCGGCCTCTTCGGCACCGGCAGCGAAGCCGAGCGCATCATCGTCGTCGAGCTGCGCCTGCCGCGAACGCTGCTGGCCATCCTGATCGGCGGCGGCCTCGGCCTGACCGGCGCGGCGCTGCAGGGCTTCCTGCGCAACCCGCTGGGCGAGCCTGGCCTCTTCGGCATCTCCGGCGCCGCGGCGCTGGGCGCCGTGCTGGCGATCTATGGCGGCCTCACCGCGGCCTTCCCGCTGGCGCTGCCGCTGTCCGGCCTGGCCGGCGCCGGCCTCGCCGTCGGCCTGGTGCTGCTGCTGGCGGGGCGCCAGGCCTCGACCCTCGGGCTGGTGCTGGCCGGCGTCGCCGTCGCAGCGCTGTCGGGTGCCCTCACCTCGCTGGCGCTGAACCTGGCGCCCTCGCCCTTCGCCGTGCTGGAGATCGTCTTCTGGCTGCTCGGCTCGCTGGCCGACCGTTCGCTGGACCACCTCTGGTTGGGCGCGCCCTTCATCCTGGGCGGCGGCCTGCTGCTGCTGCTGCTCGGCCGCACCTTGGACGCACTCAGCCTGGGCGAGGACGCGGCGCAGAGCCTGGGCCTGCCGCTTGGCCGGGCACGCCTGCTGCTGCTGGCCGGCGCCGGCATGGTGGTGGGGTCGACCACGGCGATCGCCGGCGCCATCGGCTTCGTCGGCCTGGTGGTGCCGCACCTGCTGCGCCCCGTCTGCGGCCAGCTGCCCAGCCGCCTGCTGCCGGCCTCGGCGCTCGGCGGCGCCGTGCTGCTGCTCTGGGCCGACATCGCCACGCGGCTCTTCCCGCCGATCACCGAGCTGAAACTCGGCGTCGTCACCTCGCTGCTCGGCGCGCCCTTCTTCCTCTGGCTGGTGCTGAAGCTGAGGCGGACCGCGGCATGAGCGAGAACCGCACCCTGCTGACCGCGCGGGGCCTGGCAGTCGCCCTGCGCCATCGCCCGGTACTGAGCGACATCGACCTCGCGCTGCGATCCGGCGAGGTGCTGGGCCTCATCGGCCCCAACGGCGCCGGCAAGACCACCCTGCTGCGCGCCCTCGCCAGCCTGGTGCCGGCCAGCGGCGAGATCCAGCTGGCGGGCCGGCCCCTGGCCGACTACACGCCGGCCGGGCGGGCCCAGCGCATCGGCTTCCTGCCACAGGACGGCGGCGTTGCCTGGGCCCTACCGGTCGAGGCGCTGGTGGCCCTCGGCCGCATCCCCCACACGGGCCCCTTCCGCGCTTTCAACGAAGCCGACCGCGCCGCCGTGGCGCGGGCGCTGGAGACGCTGGAGCTGCAGCCCTTGCGCCGACGCCCGGTAACCGAACTCTCGGGCGGCGAGCGGGCCCGCGCCCTGCTGGCCCGCGTGCTGGCGGGCGAGCCCCGGCTGCTGCTGGTGGACGAGCCGGTCGCCGGCCTCGACCCGGCGCACCAGCTTCGCGTCATGCAGGAGCTGCGCCGCCTAGCGGCCGGCGGCACGTCCGTCGTGGTGGTGCTGCACGACCTGACCCTGGCGGCACGCTTCTGCGACCGGCTGCTGCTGGTCGAGCGCGGCCGCAAGCTGCTGGAAGGCGCGCCACTGGACGTGCTGCGCGCACCCGAGGCCGGCCGGGCCTACGGCGTGCGCCTGGCCGTGGCGACGATCGATGGCCTGCCGGTGGTGCTGCCGGAAGACGATCTTCAGAGGTAGCCGGCGCGGATCGTGATCGGGAAGCTTACGCGCCGCGGTGTCGCCGGGTCGCCCCAGCAGCTTTCCAGCCGCGTTGCCAGCCGGTCCAGCTCGGCCTCGCCGCCCCGGGCGCGCAGCGCCTTCAGCGCCGACCAGGTGGAGACGTAGCCGAGCAGCGCCGGCAGCGACCAGTCGACTTCGATGGCGATGGACGGCACCGCGATCTCCGGCACGGGGAAGGGCAGCGTGCGATAGCCCTCCTCCACCAGCCGGCGCTCGGGCGGCCAGTCGCCGGCGATCACGGCGCGGAAATCCTGCACCGCGGCGTTGGGTTCCGCGCCCGCGACCCGCAGCACGCCGTAGGTGATGAGCGCCAGCAGGGCGCCGGGCTTGCCCACCCGCTTCGCCTCGGCATAGAAGGCCGGCAGGTCGAACCAGTGCGCCGCCTGCGCGGCGGTGATGAGATCGGCGCAGCTGTCCGGCAGCCCCGAGGCCTCGGCCGGCGCGGCGCGATAGGTGACCTTCGGATGCGGCTTCGCCTGCTCGACCTGCGCCGCGCTGGCATCGGTCGCCTCGACATGCGCCATCTCAGCCGCAATTACGGTGGAGAACTGGCCGGTGCCGCAGCCGCAGTCCCAGCAGAGGCCGCGCGCCGGCGCCCTGCCTGCCAGCCACTCGGCCAAGGCCGCGGGGTAGCTGGGCCGGAAGGCGGCATAGTTCGCCGACCCGGAGGAAAAGTGATCCTTGAAGGCCATGCCGCCTAGAGTCCCATGTCGTCGGCCTTGGGCCACTTGTAGGCCTTTATGGCCTGCACGAAAGTCTTCACCGCCGGCGAGAAACGGCGTCCCGCCAAGGTCACCAGCGAGACGGTGCGCCAGACCGGCGGATCGATCATGGGGCGCAGCTCCAGCGCCGGCAGCGTCGCCGAGAACTGCGGCAACATGCAGACGCCAAGGCCCGAGGCGACCATGGTCATGATCCAGTCTTCGCGCTCGCTGGCATAGGCCAGTTTCATCTTCGCGCCGGTCTGCTCGCGCAGCTCGCGCAGTTCGTCCAGGTACTCGCAGCTCACCCGCTGCAGATAGGTCTCGCCATCGAGCTCCGAGAAGGTGACGCCGTCCTTTGCCGCGAGCCGGTGCCCCTTGGGCAGGGCGATCATGAAGCGCTCGCGATACAACGGGTGCACGTCGCAGCGTTCGTCGAAGCCACCGGGGCGGGCCATGACGGCGACGTCGATCTCGCCCGCCTTCATGCGCTCCTCCAGCTTCTCCGGCACGCCCTCGATCAGCGTCAGGTCGATGCCGGGATGCTGGCGGCGGAACTGGTCGAGGAAGGGCATGAAGCGCACCGGCCCGATGGTGCACATGATGCCGAGGCGGAAGGCGGCGTTGTCGAGCTTCAGGAAGTCCTTGGCGGCGCGCTGCGCCGCGTCGGTCTGGTCATGGATCGCCTCCAGCCGCGGCTTCACCAGTTGCCCCAGGTCGGTCAGGTGCGTCTGGTTCCGCTCGCGCCGGAACAGCAGGCCGCCCAGCTCCTCCTCGAGCTTCTGGATGGCGCGCGTCAGCGCCGGCTGCGTGACGTTGCAGCGCTCGGCGGCGCGGGTGAAGTTCAGCGTGTCGCAGACCGCCAGGAAGTAGCGGATCTGGTGCATCTCCATCGTGCGCGCCTCGTGCTGCGGAACCTGGACTATAGAGCATGCCGTTGTGCGCCGCCACGCCGGCTCATGCGACGAGCGCCAGATCAGGCGCCCGCGGCCAGTCATAGGCCCTGATCGCCTGCACGAAGGTGCGGACCGGCGGCGAGAAGCGCCGGCCGGCCAGCGAGACCAGGCTGACCCGGCGCCGCACCACCGGCTCCACCAGGGGACGGATGGCGAGGTTCGGCAGGCGGGCCGAGAACTCGGGCACCATGGCGATGCCAAGCCCGGAGGCTACCATGGTGAGGATCCAGTCCTCGCGCTCGCTGGCATAGGCAACCTTGAGGTTCGTGCCCGCCCGGTCGCAGACCTCGTCCAGCAGCGGGGCGTGCTCGCAGTTGATGCGGCTGAGGTAGGTCTCGCCGTTCAGGTCGGCGAAGCGGACCGCTTCCCTCGCGGCCAGCGGATGGTCCAGCGGCAGGGCGACGGCGAAACGCTCCTCGTAGAGCAATGCGGCGTCGGCGCGCTCGCCGAAGCCGCCGGGCCGCGCCATCACGGCGACATCCAGGTCGCCGCTGTGCAACCGGTCGCAAAGACGGTTCGGCACGCCCTCGACCAGTGTCATGTCGATGCCCGGGTGGCGCCGGCTGAAGCCGCCCAGGAAGGGCATGAAGCGCAGCGGCCCGATGGTGCACATCACGCCGAGGCGGAAGCTGGCGTTGTCCAGCTTCAGGAAGGCGCGCGCCGCCTGCTGCGCCGCCATGCTCTGCCGCAGTACCTGGTCGAGCTGCGGGCGGACCAGTTGCCCCAGGTCGGTCAGGTGCGTCTGCGCGCGCTCGCGCCGGAACAGCAGGCCGCCGAGTTCCTCTTCGAGCTTCTGGATGGCGCGCGTGAGGGCCGGCTGCGTGACGTGGCAGGCCTCGGCGGCGCGGGTGAAGTTGAGGGTATCGCAGACCGCCAGGAAATAGCGGATCTGATGCATCTCCATCTGAAGGGACCTCCGCGGCTCGCATCCGCTCTGGTCCCCGGCACGTTCCCGGGGGGCAGTCTATGCCCAACGCCTATCGGCTTCATAGCCCATCGGCATTTTTCCCAAGGCGGGGGAGCGCAGAGAGTGCGGGGCAGGACAGATCGCGGCCCAGCGCCGTCAACCCCGAAGGACCCCGCCGATGCTCGACCAGCCCCTCGCCACGCCAGCCCACCATGCCACCGGCGATCAGCGCCCCCTGGCCGGCCGCATCGCCCTCGTCACCGGCTCCTCCAGCGGCATCGGCCTCGGCATCGCCCGCGCCCTGGCCCGCGCCGGGGCCGGCGTCATGCTGAACGGCCTGGAGGCGCCCGAGAAGGTCGCCGGTCTGGTCGAACAGGTGGCCCAGGACTGCGGTACGCGCGCCGCCTATGCCGCCGCCGACCTGTCGCAGCCCAGCGCCGTGGCCGCCCTGGTGGCCGAGACCGAGGCTCGGCTCGGCCCGGTCGACATCCTGGTGAACAATGCCGGCGTGCAGCACGTGGCGCCGCTGGAGTCCTTCCCGCCCGCCAAGTGGGACCTGATCCTGGCGCTCAACCTCTCCGCAGTCTTCCATGCCTCCCGCGCGGTCTTCGCCGGCATGAAGCAGCGCGGCTTCGGGCGCATCATCAACATTGCCTCGGCGCATGGCCTCGTCGCCTCGCCCTACAAGTCGGCCTATGTCGCCGCCAAGCACGGTATCGTCGGCCTGACCAAGGTCATCGCGCTGGAGGGCGCCGAGTTCGGCGTCACCGCCAATGCCATCTGCCCCGGCTACGTCTGGACGCCTCTCGTCGAGAAGCAGATCGACGATCAGGCCAAGGCGCACGGCATCAGCCGCGAAGAGGTGGTGAAGAAGGTCTTCCTGCAGAAGCAGCCGACCGGCCGCTTCGCCACGGTGGAGGAGATGGGCGCCCTCGCCGCCTTCCTCGCCACGCCGGCCGGCGCCTCCATCACCGGCACCGCCCTGCCGGTCGACGGCGGCTGGACCGCGCAGTAGCCGCCATGCCCAAGGGAGTCTCCGCCATGCTCGACAGCGCCCCCGCCCCTCGTGCCAAGGCCGCGTCCGGCCATCGCGAGCACGACCACGCCGGTCACAGCCACGATCTGCCCGCCGGCACCAAGCGGGTGAACCTGGCCCTGCAGGGCGGCGGCGCGCACGGCGCCTTCACCTGGGGCGTGCTCGACCGCCTGCTGGAGGAGGAGACGCTGTCGATCGAAGGCATCAGCGCCACATCCGCCGGCGCCATGAACGCCACGGTCGTCGCCTATGGCCTGGCCCAGGGCGGGCGCGAGGGCGGCCGCAAGGCGCTGGACAACTTCTGGCGCCGGGTCAGCCACGCCGCCTCGCTCGGACCGCTGCAGCCGACGCCGATCGAGCGGTTGATGGGCACCAAGGCACTGGAGTGGTCGCCGGCCTTCCTGGCGTTCGACTTCATGACCCGTGTGCTCTCGCCCTACCAGTTCAATCCCTCGAACTACAACCCGCTACGCAAGGTGCTGGAGCAGACCGTCGACCTGGAGGCCGTGCGCTCGCACTGCTGTCCGGTGAAGCTCTTCCTCTCGGCCACCAACGTGCGCACCGGGCGGATCAAGGTCTTCGGCAACGACGAGCTCTCGATCGACGCCGTGCTGGCGTCGGGCTGCCTGCCTTTCCTGTTCCAGGCGGTGGAGATCGACGGCGAGGCCTACTGGGACGGCGGCTACATGGGCAACCCGGCCATCTTCCCGCTGATCTACGACTGCGACAGCCCCGACGTCATCGTGGTCCACATCAACCCGCTGAAGCGCGAGGAACTGCCCAAGAGCGCCGGCGAGATTCTGAACCGGATCAACGAGATCTCCTTCAACTCCTCGCTCATGCGCGAGATGCGGGCGATCGAGTTCGTCACCAGCCTGATCGACGACAAGCGGCTCAACGGCAACTCGCTGAAGCGCATGCGCCTGCATGCCATCGCCGACGAGGCGGCGATGAGCGAGCTCTCGGTCACCTCCAAGCTCAACGCCGACCTCGATTTCCTGCTGTCGCTGAAGCAGCGCGGCCGCGCCCAGGCCGAGACCTGGCTGGCCGAGTGCTTCGGCCGCGTCGGCAGGGAATCCACGGTCGATGTTCGCGCCATGTACCTCTGACTCCCGACCAGTCCCATCCCCATATCAAGTGAGGCTAGGATGAACGCCCCCTCGACCATGGTTGCGATGGGACTGGACCAGGACACCGGCCCGATGCTGACGACGCCTTCCACCCTGTCCCCGGCACGTCCCAAGGTCGTCATCGTCGGCGCCGGCTTTGGCGGTCTCGCAGCCGCCAAGGCGCTGGCGTCAGCCCCGGTCGAGGTCACCCTGATCGACAGGCGGAACTATCATCTGTTCCAGCCCCTGCTCTATCAGGTGGCCACGGCGGGGTTGTCGCCGGCCCAGATCGCCCAGCCGATCCGCGCCATCCTGCGCCGGCAGAAGAACGCCCGCGTGCTGCTCGGCCGCGTGACCGGCGTCGATCGCCGGGCCCGCATGGTGGAGATCGGCGAGAAGCGCGTGCCCTACGACTACCTGATCGTCGCTACCGGCGCGCGCCATGCCTACTTCGGCCATGACGAGTGGGAGCCTTTCGCCCCCGGCCTGAAGAAGATCGACGACGCGGTGGCGATCCGCCGCCGCATCCTGCTGGCCTTCGAGCGCGCCGAGACCACCGAGGACCTGGCGGAGCGGCAGAAGCTGCTGACCTTCGTGGTGATCGGCGGCGGCCCCACCGGCGTGGAGATGGCCGGCGCCATCGCCGAGTTGGCCAAGCGCGCCCTGGCGCAGGACTTCCGCGCCATCGATCCGCGCGATGCAAGGATCGTCCTGGTCGAGGCCGGCCCGCGCCTGCTTACCGTGATGCCGGAGAGCCTCTCGGCCAAGACGGTCAAGTCGCTGAAAAAACTTGGCGTCGAGGTGCGTCTCGGCCAGGCCGTCACCGCGGTCACCGCCGAGGGCGTGACCGTCGGCGGCGAGCTGGTCCCAGCGCACACCGTGGTCTGGGGCGCCGGCGTCGCCGCCTCGGCCGCCGCCAAGTGGCTCGGCGCCGACAAGGACCGCGCCGGCCGCGTGACGGTCGAGGCCGACCTTTCCCTGCCAGGCCAGCCCGAGGTCTTCGTCATCGGCGACACCGCCGCCATGATGACCAAGGACGGCAAGCCGGTGCCCGGCATCGCGCCGGCCGCCAAGCAGGCCGGCAAGCATGTCGCCCGGACCATCCGCGCGCGCATCGCCGGCCGGCGCGAACCCGGCCGCTTCCGCTACCTGCATCCCGGCAACCTTGCCACCATCGGGCGCAGCCACGCCGTGGCCGACTTCGGCACCTACCGCTTCTCCGGCTTCATCGCCTGGGTGCTCTGGTCGGTGGCGCACGTCTATTTCCTGATCGACTTCCGCAACCGGATCGGCGTGTCCTTCGACTGGCTCTGGTCCTATTTCACCTACCAGCGCGGCGCCCGCCTGATCACCGGCGAGGACACGCTGGACTGACGAAGCGTCCGCCGTTGGCGAGCGCCGGCGCCGACGAGAGCCCGAGCGACCGCTGCCGCCGCCCTTGACCCGGTGGCACGGGCGGCCACACTGCCCTTCATGCAGCGCGCCACGCCCGAGACCTGGTACCGCGTCCAGCGACTGGCGGACGGCGTCACGCTGATCGACGAGCCCTTCATCAAGCCCTACTGGCGCTGCAACGTCTGGCACGTGCGCGGACGCGACCGCGACCTGCTGGTCGACAGCGGCATGGGCGTGGTCAGCCTGCGCGAGCAGGTCCCGCTGGTGAGCGAGAAGCCCCTCTTGGCGGTGGCCAGCCACAGCCACTACGACCATATCGGCGGCCATCACGAGTTTCCCCAGCGCCTGATCCATGCCGCCGAGGCGCCGCTGCTGGCCGACCCGGACCGCAAGGCCGTGCTGGCCGACCCGAGCGTCACCGATGCCATCTTCGAGCGCCTGCCGCCCCTGCCCTTCAGCGCCGCCACCTATGGCGTCAAGGCCGCACCGGCGACGCGCCTGCTGGCCGAGGGCGACGTCCTGGACCTCGGCGACCGCGCCTTCGAGGTGCTGCACACGCCGGGCCACTCGCCGGGTGGCATCGCCCTCTTCGAGCGTGCGAGCGGCATTCTCTTCTCCGGCGACATCGTCTACGACGGCCCGCTCAGCGAGGACTGCTACCACTCCGACGCGGCAGACTACCTCGCCTCCATGCGCCGCCTGCTGGCCCTGCCGGTGACGGTGGTGCATGGTGGGCACTTCCCGAGCTACGGCGGCGCCCGCCACCGCCAGCTCATCGAGGATTGGTTGCGGACCAAGGGAGCCTAGGGATGAAGGCCAAGGTGACGCTGGTCGAAGGGCAGACCTGGCTGGGCCAGGCCGGCAGCGGGCACGGCATCGTGCTGGACGCCTCGCCCGACATCGGCGGGCAGGACCTGGGCTGCCGGCCCATGGAGCTGATGCTGCTCGGCCTTGCCGGCTGCACCGCCATCGATGTGCGCCTCATCCTGCAGCGCGGCCGCGAGGTGGTGACCGGCTGCGTGATCGAGGCCGAGGGCGAGCGCGCGGCCGAGGACCCCAAGGTCTTCACCAAGGTGCACCTGAGCTACCGCGTCACCGGCCGCAAGCTGAGCCCGGCCAAGGTCGAGCGCGCGGTGCAGCTGAGCCACGACAAATACTGCTCGGCCACCGCCATGTTCCTGAAGACCGCGACGGTCACGCACTCGATCGAGGTGCTGGAGGCTGACGCGGGCGGCAATGGCTAGCGCCGCCGACGGCGGGCGCCTGGCACGCTGGCTCGGGGCACGGGGCTGGCGCGACGATCCCCTGGTGATCTGCAACAAGTCGCACAGCGGCAGTCGCCTGCTGGCGACGCTGCTGGCCCGGGCGGGGCTCTTCCTCGGCGCCAACCGCAACGAGTCGGAGGACGCCTGGGACCTGTTGCCGGTGGTCCGCCACCTCGTCATCAACCACTACCCGGACTACGACGGCGTCGCCGACGGTGGCGACCCGCTGCTGATCGACATGCTGTCGGCCGCGCTGGAGCGGCATCTGAAGGGTTGCGCGCCGGGCCAGCCCTGGGGCTGGAAGCTGTCGGAGAGCGGCTTCGTCCTTCCGGTGCAGGCGGCGCTGCTGCCGAAGCTGCGCGTGCTGCACCTGATCCGCGACGGGCGCGACGTCGCCTTCAGCGATCACACCGGCCCGACCGACGCCTTCTGGCGCAAGGTCTTCTTCAACCGCGCCGACGTGACCGCCTGGCACGGCCTGGCGCTGACCGGGCCGAGCTACCGTCAGCGCCCGCACCTGTTCAACGCGCAGCACTGGGCCAACGCCGTCGCCGTCGCGCGCGGCTATGGCGCGGCCCTGGGCGAGACCTATCGCGAGCTGCGCTACGAGGCGCTCTGCGCCGCGCCGGCGGAAAGCCTGGCGCCGCTGCTGGACTGGCTAGGACTGCCTGGCGATGCAGAGACCGCCGTCCGCGGCGTGACGATCAAGCCCGCCGTCGGTCGATTCCGCGCGCAGCCGGCGGCGGCGCTGGCCGAAGTGCTGCCGATCATCCAGCCGCTGCAGGCGGCCCTGGGCTATCCCAGCGATGCCGCGTGACGCGCCCTCCCTGCTGGCACTCAGTCACAGCACCTGGGACCCCGCCAGCCGCTTTCGCGTGCTGCAATATCTGCCGCATCTGGAGCGCCTGGGCTGGCACGTCGCGCACGCGCCGAACCGGCCGGCCCGCCCGGCGCCGCGTGGCCAGAGCGACCGGCGGCGGCGCCTCGACCACTGGCTGCGCAAGCAGTCGCGCAAGCTCGACATCCGCCGTGCCCGCCGCTTCGACCTGGCCTGGGTGAACCGTGACCTGCTGGCCAGCGATCCGCGCTGGGAGGAACGCCTGGCGGCAACCGGCCGGCCGCTGGTCTTCGACTTCGACGACGCGCTCTTCCTCAGCGAGGGGCGGCCGCACTTCGCCAGGGCCCTGGCCGCCGCCCGCTGGGTCCTGGCCGGCAACGAGACCCTGGCGGCCGCGGCGCGGCGCTTCACCGACAGGGTCAGCATCCTGCCCACGACGATCGAGACCGGGCGCTACCGGGTCGCGACGCACGCGCCGGGCAGGCTGCGGATCGGCTGGTGCGGCTCGGACCTTTCGATCCACCAGACCTTGGCGCCGCGCCTGCCGCTGCTGGCGCAACTGCAGCGCCGCCTCGGCTTCCGCTTCGTGGTCATGTCCTGGCCGCGCCCGAAACTCTCGACTGAACTTGACTGGGACTTCGCGCCCTGGTCGCCGGACGCCGAGGCGCGGCTCGGCGACTGGTTCGACCTCGGCCTCATGCCGCTGGAGGACACGCCCTTCCAGGCCGCCAAGTGCGGCTGCAAGCTGCTGCAGTACCTGGCCTGCGGCCTGCCGGCGGTGGCGACGCCGCTGGGCATCAACGCCGCCTTCCTGGCCGAGAGCGGCGGCGGGCTGCCGGCGACGAGCGACGAAGACTGGGAGACTGCGATCCTGCGCTACGGCGACCCGGCAATCCGCGCCGAGGCCGGCGCCCGGGGCCGCGCCTGGGTCGAGCGGCACTACAGCCTCGAGCGCTGGCTGCCGGAGATCGACCGCCTCTTCCGCAGTCTGCTGGACGTGCCATGCACCCGGTGATCTTCCAGGGCTTCGAGCGCCTGCTGCTGGCCGCCGATCCCGAAGGCGCCCTGCGGCGCGGGCGCGTGCTGGAGGTCGGCGCCATGCCGGCCGACGACACGCTGCTGAACCTGCCCAGCCTGGCCGCCAGCCGCTTGCGCCTGGGCGTCAACCTGGCGCCCGCCAGCCGCCGGCCCGGCTTTGCCATCCTGCAGGCCGATGCCAACGACCTGGCCTTCCTGGCGGACTGCAGCTTCGAGATCGTGCTGAGCAACTCGACGCTGGAGCACGACCGCCATTTCTGGCTTACCCTGGCCGAGATGCGGCGCCTGTTGCGGCCCGGCGGGCTGCTGCTCGTCGGCGTCCCGGGCTTCGGGCGGGTCGAAAGCTGGCAGCGCGCCAAGCACTGGCTGAACCGCTTCGGCTTCCTGCGCCGCCGCTCGGGATCCTGGCGCGCCGCCGAGTTGACCCTGGCGCGCCACGACATGCCGGCGGACTACTGGCGCTTCGGCGAGGCCGCCGCGCGCGAGGTCTTCCTGGAAGGACTGGAGCCGCTCGGCGTCACCCGCCTGCTGGACCCGCCACGCTTCCTGGCGCTCGGCCGCAAGCCAGCCTAGCGCCGCCGCGCCGCCGCCTCCTCGGCGAAGCCGAGCAGACGCCGGAAGGCATCGCGCCGCTCGCTGTGCAGGGCCAGGACCCGGGCCTGCGCGCCCATCGCGCCGCGCAGGCCCGGGTCCAGCAGGCGCTTCATCTGGAAGGCGACCTCGCCGACGTCTTCGGGATCGCGGATCAGCCAGCCCTGCACCCCGTCGGTGATGAGTTCGGACGAACCGTCCTCCACGCTGATGGCCAGCGGCAGGCCGGCCGCCAAGGCCTCCAGCGAGACCAGGCTGCCGGCATCGTACCGGGTCGGGTGCACCATCGCGTCGGCTGCCTGGAAGGCTAGCTGCGCGGCGGCCAGCGCGCCGGGAAGGTGCACGCGATCCGCCACACCCAGTCGCCGCGCCAGCTTGCGAAAGGTTCGGCGGTCGGGACCACGCCCCACCGCCAGCAGGTGGACCGGCGGCTGCTGGCCGCGCAGCCGGGCCAGGGCGCGGATCGAGGTGGCGACCCCCTTCAGGCGGAAGTTGTGCGCGACCTGGAGAAAGAGCGTTCCGTCGGATGGCAGCCCCAGCGCGATGCGCGCCGCGGCGCGCTGCGACGGTGTCGCGGGCGAGAACCCGCGGCTCTCGATGGCGTTCGGCAGCAGCCGCACGCGCTCCTCGCCAAGACCATAAGCGGCACCGAAATCGGCCGCCACGCGGCGCGAGCAGGCGACGAGCAGGCCGCCCCCGGCGATCTGCGCCGCCTCCAGCCGCCGCAGTTCGTGCCGCCTGGCCAGACGCTGCCAGTAGCGCAGCCTGCCGCGCAGGCCGAAGGCCTGCCGCTCGGCCCGCTGGGCCGTGGCGCGCAGGCCGAACAGGGGCTGGAAGAGGTCGCCGCCCAGCCCGGCGCCGAAGTCATGCAGCAGGCCCCCCTCGTGGCGGGCCAGCGCCTCCAGCCGGCGCGCGCTCTCCACCACGTCGCCGCCCAGCCGATCCAGGCTGCGGACCGTCACCTGGGGTGGCTTGGACAGCCAGTCGGACTCCGAGAAGGGAAACAGGGTCGCGACGCCGACCTGGACTCCCTGTGTCGCCAGCCAGGCCGCCCAGGACGCCGCGTAGGCCTCGGCGCCGCCGCGCGCCGGCTCCAGCCGCTCAACCAGCAGCGTGATCCGCATACCCCCTCCCCGCCGAGGCGGCGACCCTAGCCCCCGAGACGGCGCACAGGCAAAGGCTAACGGCGTCATGCTAGAGATCGTCATCCCGGTCGCTCAGCGAGGTCCGCCATGCCGCAGCACATCGGAATAGTCGCCTGCTCGGCCGAGGGTGCCGCACTCTGCTATCGCACGCTCTGCGCCGAGGGCGCGGCGCTGCTCGGCCAGCACGCGCATCCCGAGATCACACTGCATGGCCTGTCGCTGGCCGACTATGTCGCCTGCCTGGAGCGCGGCGACTGGGCCGGCGTCGGTGCCCTGATGCTGACCTCTGCACGCAAGCTCGCGGCGACCGGCGCGGATTTCCTGATCTGCCCGGACAACACGATCCACCAGGCGCTGCCGCTGATCCGCGCCGGGTCTCCGCTGCCCTGGCTGCACATCGCCGAGGTGGTGGCGGAGGAAGCGACGGCGCGCGGCTTCAAACGCCTCGGCATTACCGGTACCCGCTGGCTGGTGGAGAGCGAGGTCTATCCCACGGCGCTGTCCGCGCGTGGCATCGAGTACCTCCGGCCGAGCGAAAGGGACCGCGCCGAGACCAACCGCGTCATCATGGACGAGCTGGTCTCCGGCGACTTCCGCCCGTCCGGTGTCGCCGCCTTCCAGCGGGTCATCGCCGGCATGAAGGACCAGGGCTGCGACGCGGTCGTGCTGGGCTGTACCGAGATCCCCTTGATCATCGGCGATCACAACAGCGCGCTGCCGACGCTGGACTCGACACGGCTCCTGGCGCGCGCCGCGCTGCGGCGCGCCTTGGCGGCCTAGGGGACAGGCCGTGCCGCCTTCGCTAGGCTGGCCGGCGATCCGACGGGAGTCTCGCTCTTGCCCAAGCCACGCCTGCCCCTGACGCCCGAGAGCCTGCGGCGCATCCTGGTGGTGCGGCTCTCCTCGCTGGGCGACGTGGTGCGCATCGCCGGCGTGCTGCAGGCGCTGAAGGACGCGGCGCCACAAGCCGCGATCTCGCTGGTCACCGGCCGTGGGCCGGCGCCGCTGCTGGCGGGGCACCCGGCGCTCGAGCGGGTGATCGTCGCGCGGCGGCCGAGCGACCGGCCGCTGGCGGCCTGGTGGGAGGCCTGGCGCCGCCTCGCCCCCCTGCGTCGCGACGGCGGCATCGACCTGGCGCTCGACCTGCAGGGCAGCGCGGCCAGCGCCCGCTGGGCCAAGGCCAGCCGCGCCGCCGTCAAGGCGCGGCGCGGCGGGCCGGGGCGCGGCTGGACCGCGAGCCTGGAGCGCGACATGACCCGGCCCGACGCGGCGGAGAGCTATCTGCTGCTGCGGCAGCTCGGCCTCGCGGTCGCGCCGAGGCCGCCGCGTCTGCATGTCGATCCGGCGGCCGACGCGGCGGTGGCGGCCCTGCTGGACTCACGCGGACTGCCGCCGCGCGGCTACATCCTGGCCAGTCCCTTCAGCCTCTGGCCGGCGAAGGACTGGCCGGCGGCGTCCTATGCCCGCCTGCTGCCGGCGCTGGCGGCGGCCAGCGGTCGGCCGATCCTCCTCAGCACCGGGCGCGAAGCGGCGGCCAAGGCGGCGCTCGCCGAACTTCAGGCGCTGTTGCCCGCGCCGCTCCCGGCCGTGGCCGGCGAGCTGCGCGTCGAGGGCCTCATGGCGCTGATCGCCCGCGCGGCGCTGGTGATCAGCGGCGACAGCGGGCCGATGCACATGGCTGCCGCGCTGGGCGTGCCCCAGGTCGCACTCTTCGGACCCACCTGGCCGGAGCGCGCAGGGCCGGACGGCTGGGACCGCCCCGGCAGCCGCATCCGCCTGCTGCAGCGCCAGCGCTGCGCCGACTATCACGCCTATCGCCAGGCAGCGAATCGGGCGGCCACGGCGGCCATCCCCGTCGACGAGGTGCTGGGCGCGGCGCTGGACCTGCTCGCCCTGACACCGGTCGAGGGCGCGGCATGAAGCGCCTCGTGCTCTTCCTGCCCAACTGGGTCGGCGATGCGATCCAGGCGACACCGCTGCTGGCGGCGCTGCGGCGGCATCTCGGACCCGGCGTGGAGCTGATCGGCCTCGGCCGCCCCGCGGTGCTGGAGGTGCTGGCCGGGCATCCCGACCTCGCCGAACTGCGGCCCAAACCCGACGCCGGCATGAAGCTGCGCAACCTCAGGCGCTGCGCCCGCCTGCTGCGCCAGCTCCGCCCCGACGCGTCGCTGCACCTGACCAACGACCTGCCCTCGGTGGTGGCCGCCGTCCTGGCCGGCGTGCCGCGCCGCGTCGGCTATGCCCGGCGCGGGCGCGGCCCGCTGCTGACCGATGCGCTGAAGGCACCGAAGGCTGGCGGGCGCTACCTGCCGATTCCGGCTGTCGACTACTACCTGGGACTGGCGACGGCACTCGGCTGGCATGGCGCGCCACCGCCGCTGTCGCTCGCCGCCCTGCCCGAGGATGAGGGTATCGCGGCAAGGATGCTCGCGGCCTTTCCCGAGCCGGCGCGGCCGCTCGCCATCGTCAGCAACAGCGGCGCCTTCGGCCCGGCGAAGCTCTGGACCGACGCGGGCGTGGTCGCGCTCTGCCAGGAGCTGGTGAAGCGCGGGTTGAAGGTGCTGCTGCTGGGCGGACCCGCCGAGCTCGAACAGACTTTCGCCAATGCCAAGGCGATCGCGGATCCCAACGTCCTCGCCGCCGGCGCGCTGCATCCGCCCTCGCTCGGCCTCAGCAAGGCGCTGGTGCGGCGGGCGCGGCTGCTGGTCTCCAGCGATTCCGGGCCGCGCCACATGGGGCCGGCCTTCGGCGTGCCGACGGTCAGCCTCTTCGGACCGACCGATCCCGCCTGGACCGACCTCAAGACGCCGCTCGACCGCTGGGTGCGCCTGGCGCTCGACTGCCAGCCCTGCCAGGCGCGCGACTGCCCGCTGGGCCATCACCGCTGCATGAAGGAACTCGGCGTCGGCCTGGTGCTGGAGGCTGCCGAGGCACAGCTAGCCGGCGGCCGCTAGCGCCTGCTCCAGGTCGCGCCAGAGGTCGCCGGCATCCTCCAGCCCGACCGAGAGGCGCACCAGCCCCGGCGTCACGCCGATGGCCCTTCGGTCGGCCTCGGCCATGGCGCGGTGGGTCGTGGTCAGGGGGTGGGTCGCCAGCGATTTGGCATCGCCCAGATTGTTCGAGATGTCGAAGAGCTGCAGCGCGTCGAGGAAGGCGAAGGCCCTGGCCTTGCTGCCGAGGTCCAGGGCGATCAGCGTGCCGCCCAGCGTCATCTGCCGGCGCGCCAGCGCCGCCTGCGGATGCGAGGCGAGGAAGGGATGGCGCACCCAGGGCTTCGCCGGGTGGGCCTCCAGCTTCTCGGCCAGCGCCAGGGTAGTAGCGCAGGAACGCTCGACCCTGAGGCCCAGGGTCTCCAGCCCCTTCAGCAGCACCCAGGCGTTGAAGGCGCTGAGCGACGGCCCGGTGTGGCGATAGACCGGCAGGAACTGCTCCTTCAGCCAGGCGGCGTCGGACAGCACCGCGCCGCCCAGCACCCGCCCCTGCCCGTCGATGTGCTTGGTGGCGGAATAGACCACCACGTCGGCGCCCTGCTCCAGCGGACGCTGGCCGAGCGGCGTGGCGAAGACGTTGTCGACATAGACCCGCGCCCCGGCGCGGTGCGCCAGGCGGCTGACCTCCTTGAGGTCCACCAGCCCCAAGGTCGGGTTGGCCGGCGTCTCGACGAAGACCGCCTTGGCCGGGCGGGCCAGCGCCCGCTCCCAGGCCGCCAGGTCCTCGCCGTCCAGCAGTTCGCTCTCGACGCCATAGCGCGGCAGGAGTTGCGTCACGATGTGGTGGCAGGAGCCGAAGAGCGCGCGGCTGGCGACGATACGCTCGCCGGCGCGCAGGCCGGCGAAGAGCGCGGTGAAGACCGCCCCCATGCCGCTGGCCGTGGCGTAGCACTTCTCCGCCCCCTCCAGCAGTGCCAGGCGCTGCTCGAAGACCTCGACCGTGGGATTGCCGTAGCGCGAGTAGACGAAGCCCTCGGCGCTGCCGGCGAAGCGGGCCTCGGCCTCGGCCGCGCTGTCGTAGACGAAGCCGGAGGAGAGATAGAGCGCCTCGGCCGTCTCGCCGAAGGCGGAGCGTTCCTGGCCGCCGCGCACCAGCAGGGTGTCGACCCCGTGTGTCTTGCGGTCCAGCGTCTTGCGTGCCCGACCCATGAAAAAGCCTCCCTCAGCCCGTCACGGCCGACCGGAGGCGAAGGCCGCTGGGTAACGCGGCTTCCGACCTTTTAGCGCTTGGTTTTACGTGGCCGCAAGCCGGTCGGCTCAAATCACCACGGGGGGCAGCAATGGCAGCCCTCGAGGGATGGGTCAAGGGGTGGTGCCGCCGCAGGGGCCTTGCGCTAGGCTCCAGCCGTCACCCGCAACGACGGAGAGCCCGCCCGTGGCCAGGAAGCCCGCGTCCAAGCAAGCCGCCAGCCCCACCCGCACGCTGAACCAGCCGCTCGGCGGCAACCAGATGCCGCGCTTCGGCGGGCCGGCGACCATGATGCGTCTACCGACCCAGGCCGGAAGCGAGGGGCTGGATGCCTGCTTCGTCGGCGTGCCGCTGGACACCGGCACCTCGAACCGCGCCGGCACGCGCCACGGGCCCCGCCAGATCCGCGCCGAATCCTGCCTGCTGCGGCCCTACAACATGGAGACCGGGGCGGCGCCCTTCGACAGCCTGCAGATCGCCGACATCGGCGACGTGGCCATCAACACCTTCAACCTGCAGAAGTCGGTCGGCATCATCGAACATGCCTACGACAAGATCATAGAAAACGGCTGCAAGCCTTTGACAATGGGCGGAGATCACACGATCGTCTATCCCATCCTCAAGGCCATGAAAAAGAAGTACGGGCCGCTGGCGCTGGTGCATGTCGACGCCCATGCCGACGTCAACGACACCATGTTCGGCGAGAAGATCGCCCACGGCACGCCCTTCCGCCGCTGCGTCGAGGACGGGCTGCTGCACGGCCCCTCGGTCTTCCAGATCGGCCTGCGCGGCACCGGCTACACCGCCGAGGACTTCGACTGGCCGCGCAGCCAGGGCTTCACCGTGGTGACCGCGCAGGAGTGCTGGCACAAGTCGCTGGCGCCGCTGATGAAGAAGGTGCGCAAGACCATCGGCAGCCGGCCCTGCTACCTCTCCTTCGACATCGACGGCCTCGACCCCTCCTGCGCGCCGGGCACCGGCACGCCGGAGTACGGCGGCCTGACGGTGATCCAGGGCTACGAGATCGTGCGCGGCTGCGCCGGCCTCAACCTGGTCGGCTGCGACCTGGTGGAGATCTCGCCGCCCTACGATCCCATCGGCAACACCGCCCTGCTGGGCGCCAACCTGCTCTACGAGATGCTCTGCGTCCTGCCGGGCGTCACGCACCGCTAGCCAAGGGCCCCTAGGCCGCGTCGGCCCAGCCGCCGCCAGCGGCCTTCAGCAGCGAGCTGTTGAGCTGGTCCAGCGAGCCGGGCGCCGGCTCGTCGTCCAGGTTGAAGACCGGGATCAGCTTGCGGAGCTGGTCGTGGTAGGAGCGCACGCCGGCCTCCAGGTCCGAGAGGATCATGCCGGCGAAGCCGCTCGACTGCATGGATTCCCAGGACCAGATGATGAGCTGCGTGTCCTCGCGCGAGGTGACGCGGTCGATGCGCTTCGTCAGATAGCGCGCCAGCTTCATCTCGCGCCGCGCGTCGGCCAGGGCATAGGCGCCGCTGCGCTGTAGCGTCCGCCCGATGGCCAGCGGGAACTCCTGGTAGAAGCCGACCTGGTCCGGATAGAGCATCAGCACGGTGTTGGGAAACAGCCCGACGTAGAGCCAGGCGCGCTGGTTCTGTTCCGGCAGGTGCTCGACCTTCGGCAGGATCTTCTTGTAGTGCCGGACGCTCCAGAGCTTCGACTCGCCCGGGTTGAAGGGCGCGAAGGAGCGCGAGGTGCCGTAGCTGTGCGCCTCGTCGACGTAGGAGCGGCCATAGAGGTCCTGCAGCGAGGGGTGCGCGATCGGCACGTGGTAGCCCTCGTTGTCGACGTCGCGCACGGCCTTCCAGTTGACCGCCAGCTCCTCGGCGTCGAAGCCGCCCAGCGGCTGCATCTCGCCGATGCGATAGCGGGCGATCTCGGCCAGGTGCGGCGCCATCATCTCGGCGACCGAGGGCTGCTGGCTGGGGGCGAAGCGCACGAAGATCAGGCCCTGCCAGATCTCGTACTCCAGCGGCACCAGGCCATGCTCGGTCGGGTCGAGCTTGGGCAGGGTGCGGGCGCGCGGCGCGCCGCGCAGCGTGCCGTCGAAGTTGTAGGACCAGCCGTGGAAGGGGCAGACGATGGCCGCCTTGCAGGAGCCGCGCTCGTCGGCCACCACCCGGCTGCCGCGGTGGCGGCAGACATTGTGGAAGCAGCGCACCTCGCCGTCCTTGCCGCGCACCGCGATGGCGCGCTCGCCCACCACGTCGAGCGTCAGGTAGTCGCCGGCCTCGGGAATGTCGCTGACGTGGCCGACGAGCTGCCAGCAGCGGCGGAAGAGCTGGTCCTTCTCGACCTCCAGCAGCTCCTTGTTGAAATAGGTCCACCAGGGCAGCCCGCCGCGCTCGTCGTCGCCCAGAATGGGGACCGCGGCGGGAGCGGGCGCGAGCACAGCATGGTTGTCTGCCATGGCTTGTTGTCCTTTTCGATTTTGAGTGAATGTTCGTTCAATTTAACGCAAGCTAATCATTGAAATCAATAGATTTTTCCAATACTCAATTAAGCTGCTGTTTTTTCAGGCCTCCGAAGCGATCCGTTCCCCGCTTGATCCAGGTCAGAGCGCCGCGCGGTCGGCGACGCGAATCTGCCGCCATGCAGATCGATCTCGCCCAGCGCTACGACCGCCCCGTGCCGCGCTATACCAGCTATCCGACGGCGGCCCAGTTCCACGATGCCATCGGGCCGGCGGACCAGCGCGACTGGCTCGCCCGGCAGGCCGGCCGGCGCCTCGCGCTCTACATCCATGTTCCCTTCTGCGAGAGCCTCTGCTGGTACTGCGCCTGCCACACCGCCGTCGCGCGGGCGCCGGCCGTGCTGCAGGGCTATGCCGAGGCCGTCGCCCTGGAGGCCGAGCTGCTGGCCGCCGAGCTGCCGGCGACCCAGAGCTGGGGCGCCCGCCAGTGGGGCGGCGGCACGCCGACGCAGCTCGGCCCCGAGGCCTTCCTCGGGCTCTCGCGCCGGCTCGACAGGCTCTTCCCCCTGCCCGCCGGCGCCGAGCACTCGGTGGAGCTCGACCCGCGCGCCTTCGGACCGGCCCTGGCCGACGCCCTGGCGGCGGCCGGCGTCACCCGCGCCAGCCTGGGGGTGCAGGACTTCGACCCGGCGGTACAGGCGGCGATCAACCGCTATCAGGACGCCGCCACGACCGGCCGCACCATCGCCCTGCTGCGCGAGCGCGGCATCCGGCGCATCAACCTGGACCTGGTCTATGGCCTGCCGCGCCAGACGCTGGAAAGCCTGGACCGCACGCTCGATGCCGCCCTGGCGCTGGCGCCGGATCGCATCGCGGTCTTCGGCTATGCGCACGTCCCCTGGATGAAGCCGCAGCAGAAGCTGATCGACGAGGCGACCCTGCCCGACGCGCCGCTGCGCCATGCGATGGCGAGCCTGGTGGCCGAGCGGCTGGCGGCCGCCGGCTTCCGGCGGATCGGCCTCGATCACTACGCGCGCCCGGGCGACTCGCTGGCCACCGCCGCGGAGACCGGCCTGGTGAGCCGCTCCTTCCAGGGTTACAGCGACCTGCCGGTGCAGGGCACCCTGGGCCTCGGTGCCTCGGCCATCAGCTGCTATCCGGAGGGCTTCGCGCAGAACGCGGTTTCCACCCGCGACTACCTGGCGGCGATCCGCGCCGGCCAGCTCGCCACACGGCGCGGCGTGGCACGCAGCGACGACGACCGGCTGCGCGGCCGCATCATCGAGCGTCTGCTCTGCGACCTGCAGGTCGACCTGCCCGAGGAACTCGCCAGCTGCGGCCGGAACGCAGAGGACCTGCGGCAGCTCCTGCCGGACCTCAGCGGCTTCCAGGCCGATGGCCTGGTCGAGTGTGACGGCCGGCGGATCGCCATGACCGAACGGGGCCGCCCCTGGGTGCGCTCGGTCGCGGCGCTGTTCGACGCCTATCACCGCCCCGACTCGGGGCGCCACGCCCGCGCGGTGTGATGCCACTTTCGCTGGCGAGCACGGCCCGGCTGCCCTTAGACTATCCCGGTATCGGGCATTTCTTGCGGGGAGATCATGCGAAGCTACCAGACACCGGTCGTGCGCAAGGCCGCCGGCCTCGCCGCGGCCACCGCTGGCGTGAAGGTGCTCAGCAACGCCGTCACGAAAACCGGCTGATGTGAGGAAGGGAGAGGGATGATGAGCGGTCGCTACGTGAGGCCGACCCTGAGCAGGAGCAGGCCTCTCGCCAGCGTCACGGCCGACGTGACGAAGATCCTCAGCATCACCCTGCCGCCGCCGCCGTGACCGATGCGCCGTCACGCCTGACGGCGTCGACGGCCGCATGGCTGCTTTTTCTGGCCGATCCGCAGGGCGAAGCTCCACCGGTCAAACCAATGCCAGCGGCAGCCCTGTTGGTCGCGCTCGCGCGGGACCATGGCGTCCTGCCGACCCTGCTTGCCCGGCTTCCGGATGACGAGCGACGCGCCGCGGCCGTCTCGCAGCGCCCAGTGCTCGAAGGCGCCGCCACGCAGACCCTGGTCCTCCGACAGGTGGCGCAGGCCTTGCGGCGCCAACTCGCCGCCGCTGGTATCGATGCCCTGGTGGTGAAGGGGCCGAGCTTCGCCGACCGCCTCTACAAGACGCCCTGCTGGCGTCCCTTCACCGACCTCGACCTGCTGCTCCACCGCGCGGACTTTCCGCGCGCCCGCGACCTCATGCGCGCCGCCGGCTACCGCCCCGAGGGCATGGCGCTGAAGCACGAGGCCGCGGCCTATGGCGAGGAGAAGTGGATTGCCAATCCGGGCGGACTGGAGGTCCTGGTCGAACTGCACTGGGACATGATCGGCTCTCCCACGCTGCGCCAGGGCCGGCGGGTCGACCTCGCGCTGCTGCAGGCCGAGGATGGCGCCGAGACGCCGGCCGCGCTGCTGCTGGTCGCCGCGGTGCACGCCGCCTATGGCCATGCCTTCGACCGCCTGCAGCCGCTGGTCGACGTGGTCCAGGCCGTCCGCGGCGCCGCCGGCCCGATCGACGCCGACTGGCTGTCGCGCCGCGCGACCGAGGGCGGCCTGCGGCCCGGCCTGGCGCTCGCGCTCGACCTCGCGGGGCGCGCCTTCGGCGAGCCGGCCTGCGACACGCTTCGCCGCGCGATCGGCCTGAAGCGCCCGCCGCTGGCAATCCGCTGCCTGATGACGCCCGCCGTCGTGGTCGGGGCCGAGACCGGCGCGCACGGGCTCATGGCCTGGCGCCGTCAGGCCGTGCGCGAATGGCTGAAGCGGGCGCGGTGAGGTGCGGATGACCGATCGCCGGGTCCTCGCGCTGGTCGGTCCCTCGATCGGCCCGGCGCGGGCGCTCTGGCGCCTGCAGGAGCGCGGCTTCACCCTGGTCGGCTGCTGGCACCGGAATCGGCCCAAGGACTGGGAAGCCGACACCTGGCTGGCACGGCACAACCCCGCGTTCTCGGTCACGGCGGCGCTGGCGGCGGCGGGGCTGCAGCCGCGCCAGGTACCCCGCCTCAGCGATTGGGCCGAGGCCGGCGCGGCGCTGGAGGCCCTTGCCCCCGACCTGATCCTTAGCGCGCACTTCGGCGGCCTGGTCCCCGCGACGCTGCTCGACCGCCTGCCGGGCCGCGCGGTGAACCTCCACCCGGCCCTGCTGCCGGCCTATCGCGGTCCCTCGGCGCATGTGGCGCTGCTGGCCGACGGCGCCGGGGAGACCTGCGCCGGAGTGACACTGCACCTGATGGACCAGAGCTTCGACACCGGCCCGATCCTTCAGCAGGTGGCCGTGCCATTGCGTCCAGGGGACGAGCTCTTCGCCTGGCAGGTGCGGCAGGCGCGCGCCTATGCGGCACTGATCGACCAGGCGCTGCTGCCCTATCTCGCCGGCCAGCTGGTGCCGCGCGCGCAGCCGACGGGCGGCAGCCGCTACGCCACGCTGCACTGGAGCGACCTCGATTTCACGGCCGCGATGCCGCTGGCCCGGGCCAGGCACATCGCCACGATCTTCGGCCGCGCGCGGGACATCTATTACATCGACGGCGACCGGCGTCGGCGTCTGCAGCCGCCGCTCTGGCACCTGGGTCCGCCGACCGGCGCCCCGCCCCGCCTGGGATGGTTCTTCTTCGAGGCCGACCTGCTCGACGCCAGGGTACGGCTGCTGCGGCGCATCACCGGCCACGGCCGGCGGCTGCGCCGGCGCCATCGCCGCGCCCTGAGGCGGGCCATGCCCTAGCGAGAAACCTGCGCGGCCAGCCAGTCGGGCAGACCCTGGAGATCGGGCCCCAGGCTGCAGGCGACGCGCCAGCGCGCGGTGGCCGCCAGGCGCGTCATGAGCTGGAACTGCTCAGCCACCGCGCGGGTCAACCGCCCTTCGGGCGCGAAGAGCTGGCCGGCGGTCAACCGCAGGGCGGCCTCGCTGGCGCCCAGATGCACCAGGCGATGCGCCTCGCCGCGCTGTTCCAGGAAGGCGATGGCGCGGATCGGCAGGCGCCGCAGCCCCTCGACCTGGGCGACCAGCCCGGCAAGCGCGCCGGTCTCGACCGGCACCTCGTCGGCGGCATCGGGCGGCACGAGGCCTTGCAGCCAGGGCAGCAGCCCGGCGGTGAAGGGGTGCACCTTCAGCGCACGCGGAAAGCCCCAGGCAGCCACGCCCGCGCCCTCGGCGCTCAGCACCGCCGCGTCGTCGCCGGCCAGTGCCCAGCCGCCGCGCGCCAGCGCCAGCGCGGTCGAGGACTTGCCGGCGCCGCTCTCGCCGATCAGTAGCAGCGCGCCGTCGCCGAGCGCCGGCGGCAGGGCCAATAGGGCGGCATGGACCAGGTGCTGCCCCTCCGCCTCGAGGATGGCATCGATCAGCGACATGCTGGCGCTGCCGTAGAGCAGTTCCGCGCCCTCGCCCAGGCGGCAGACGATGAGGCGGCGCGCCGTGTTCACGCGGATGCCGAGGCGCCCGTCGACCAGCAACTGTCGCCCCTTCGGGCCCCAGGCCGCGCGGATCGGCGTGCCTTCGGGCAGTTGCCCGTCCCTTGCCGTGGCGCGCGATGCGGCGAAGGACAGCGGCGGGCGCGGCAACAGCAGGACCCGCCAGCGCGGCGGGGCGGCGGTTTCTGGAAAGCCGGCCAGCACCGCGGAGAGCGGCTTCAGGTCATCCTCGGCGCGCCCGACGAGGGCCACGGCCACGCCGCCGACGTCGAAGGTGCGGGCGATCACGTCAGAGTCCCAGGGAAGCGGCAGGACCGGCGGCCTGCGGCCCCGGCAGGGCCTGGCCGCGATAGGCGAAGAGCTCGACGTACTCCGGGCCCGGCGCGTTCATCACCACGCGGTCGTCCAGCGAGATCCAGCAGTGGCCCTTGATCTTGGCGGCGCGCGTCGTGGTGCGGTCGACGCCGAAATGCAGCACCGCCGGATGTCCGCCGAGGCGCAGGAAATGGAAGGCCGCCAGCCCCTCGCGCAGGCAGCGCCGACCGCGCATGCGGAAAGGGCGCGCCAGCACCTGCTGCACGCCGGCGATGATCTCCTCCGCCGGGCGCCGCCAGGCTGGCCGCTCGGCCGGCGGGACCATGCCGGCCAGCAGGAGCGTAAGCGGCTGGCGGTGAACCCGGCGCGGCAGGCGCCAAACCAGCCAGCGCATTTCGAATCGCCGGGCCAGGGGGAGTGCCATCACAAGGTCATTCCTGCGGCACGATCAGGCCTTCGGCCATCAGCGTGGTGGCCAATTCGACCAGATCGGCCTCGGCCACCGCGCGCTCTACGCCATAGGTCTCGACCAGCCGGTCGGCCGCCTGGCCGAGGGTCAGGCCATCCTGGATCGCCACCAGGAAGTCCGTTGCCGTGCCGTTGCAAGTGAAGAGCTGGCCCTGGGCCAGCGCCAGCACGACCGTGTCCTGGTCCTCGCCCATCGGCTGGAAGGTCACGCCCTCCGCAAGTGCGAAGCGGCGCTCCGTGCCGATGGCCACTTCCCCGGTTGTCGCGGGCGTCGGCTGCATGGCATGTACCCCCTGGAATGGATTTCGGCTCATATGTCACCGACCGGCGCGCCAACCGCAAGCGCTTCGGTGACTGGCGAGGGAGAGTTCGACCATAGAAGCGATTCTGGCACCTGGCGCCGCACTGCGCGACGGGCCCGACGGCGTGACGCTCGAGCGACCGGCCCTGCTGGCCGCCCTGCGGCGACGCGCCCGCGACCTGGCCGCCGCCGGCGCCGGCCGCGGCCGCCGCGTCGCGCTGCAGCATGGCCAGGGCGCCGCCTTCCTGGTCGACTTGCTGGCCCTGTGGCAGCTGGGCGCGGTGGCGCTCTGCCTATCGCCCTCGCTGATCGCCGCAGAACGCCAGCGGGTGGCCACGACCCTCCGGCCGGTGCTGTGGATCGCGCCGCAGGGGCCCGACGGCCTGCCGCGCCTGGATCCGCCAGATCTGGCCAAGCTCGCCGGGCAGCCGGATTCGCCGGGCCCCCTGCCCGACCTCGATCTCGATTCGGTCGCGGCGATCCTCGCCACCTCCGGCACCACGGCGACGCCCAAGGGCGTCGTGCACACGCACCGCTCGCTGCGGGCGCGCCTGGCACTGAACGTCGCCGCGATCGGCGCCGCCGACCTGGCCGTCGGGCTCAGCGTGCTGCCGATGCACTTCGGCCACGGCCTGATCGGCAACAGCCTCAGCGTCCTGGCCGGCGGCGGCACCCTGGTGGCCTGGCCGGAGCCCGGCCTCGCCGGCTTCGGTCGCCTGGGCACGGTGATCGACGCCGCTGGCATCACCTTCATGAGCTCCGTGCCGGCGCTCTGGCAGGTGGTACTGAAGACCGCAAGCCCGCCGGCGCCGGGCGGGCTGCGCCGGGTCCACGTCGGCTCCGCCCCGCTGGGCGCCGGCCTGTGGCAGCAGATCATCGCCTGGAGCGGCACCCGCCGCGTGGTGAACATGTACGGCATCACCGAGACCGCCAACTGGATCGGCGGCCACAACGCCGAGGAGGCAGCTCCCGAGGACGGTCTGGTCGGCCGCGCCTGGGGCGGCGCCCTGGCGCTGCGCGACGAGTCCGGGCAGCTCATCGCCAGCGGCCGCGGCGAGGTGATGGTCGCCACGCCGTCGCTGATGCAGGGCTACCTGGATCAGCCCGACGCCACGTCGGCGGTGCTGGCCGGCGGCTGGTTCGCCACCGGGGACATCGGCGAGATCGACGCCGACGGACGGCTGCGCATCGTCGGGCGCCTGAAGCACGAGATCAACCGCGCCGGAATCAAGGTGCCGGCCGAAGAGATCGACCTGCTGCTGGAACGCCATCCCGACGTTGCCGAAGCCTGCGCCTTTGCCCTGCCCGATCCGGTCTTCGGCGAGGTGGTCGCGGCCGCCTTCGTGCCACGCGGCGGCGCGCTTGCGCCGGCGGAGCTGAAGCGCTGGTGCCAGGGCCAGATCCGGGCCGAAGCCGTGCCGGCAAAGCTCTTCGCCCTGGACGCGCTGCCCCGCAACGAGCGCGGCAAGCTGGTGCGCGCGGCGGTTCGTGCCCGCTGCCTCGGCGAGGGCGCAGCATGACGGCCTGGAAGCCGAAGCAGCCCGTGCGGCTGGAGACGGCGCGCTTCCGCCTGGTCTCGCTGAGCCAGCGCGAGGCCGCGCGGCGCAGCCTGGCCTGGACCGAGGACGCTGACTTCATGGGTGGCATGGAGGCCCCGCACGGCGGCTGGTTGCGTCGGCGCTGGCGCCGGCGGCTGCCCCGGGCGAACAACAGGACCAACTTCTGCATCGGCATCATCGACAAGGCCGATGGCCAGCTTCTCGGCATCCACACGGTCCAGTTCGGCGGCGATGTCGCCTTCATCGGCGTCATGGTCGGCGACAAGAAATGGTGGGGTCAGGGCGTGGTGCTGGAAACCCGCGTCGAACTGCTTCGCTTCCTTTTCGAGGAGGCCGGCGCCGAGCGGGTATGGGGCACGCCCTATGGACGGAACATGCCGTCGATCTATAACTACCAGCGTCTCGGCTTCGTCTACGAGGGCGCGATGCGCCAGCACCGCAAGGGCCTGGCCGGCGGGCGCGTCGACATGCCGATCTTCGGCCTGATGCGCGACGAGTGGCTGGCCCGCCAGAAGAACAGGAAGCCCGCGCCATGAGCTCGCTGGAGTCCGCGCGCCGCCTTGTCGCGACGGCGCTCGACCTGGACCTGGCAGAGGTCTGCGACACGGGCGATCTCGACTCCATCCCGGCTTGGGACAGCCTCGGTCACATGAAGGTGATCCTGGCCCTCGAGAGCGCGCTTGGGCGGCCTTTGACGTCGGGAGAGCTCGCCGGCATCCGCGGCGTCGCCGACATCGCCCCCATTCTGGGGCGCTCAAGTCCTTGACCTACAAGTCCTACTCCGTATAGCTATGGAATGGGTCGATGTCCCGGGGTGGGGACTCGTTCGAAACGCCGATCGCTGATGGCTTGGCTTGCAGCGCCTCGTGCGCTGCTTGTCGGCGCCAGCGGTAGGCAGTGAGGATTCACAGACCTCGCCCCGCCGCCGCCGCCACTCAGCCGACGACAGACGTCGCCGGCCGGCAGCGGCAAATCGGTTGGTCCAAATGAATCGGGAATGAGGGGAGCAACATGAAGTCCACCTATCAGAAGCCCGCGATCGTCCGGCAGTCGCAGCTGGCCGCCGTTGCGGCGAGCGTCACCAAGATCCTGAGCATCACCAAGCCGCCGGCGTGATGACCGGCGCCGAGATGGGAGGCATGACTGTGCGCAAGACCTACCGCAAGCCGGCTTTGCTCCGGCGGTCGTCGCTGGCCTCGGCAACGGCGCTCAAGGCCATCAGCGGCACGATCCTGAAGGACAGCATTGGCTAGTCCTTCGGCAAGCGCGCCGCTGCGGACAAGATGACTGCAAACTCCCGCCGAGGCTCGCTTCGGCGGGAGTTTTGCTTTGCGAGATCAGGGGCAGAAGTCGACCGGATAACCGTGTATGCTGCGGATCAGCGTGCGAACCGCCCGCCAGGTGCGAGGCCGGGGATTTCCGCGAGGGGGAGATACATGAGCAAGCGTACCTACAGCAAACCGAAGTTTACGCGCAGCCTCAGCCTGGCAAGCATCGTGGCCCAGACGGTCGAACCACCGCTGCTCAAGACCTTGAGTTTCAACATCAAGAAGACGACCACCTGACCCGCAGCGGACTGCCGCCCGCGGTGTTCGCCGCGGTGTCCGCAGTCAGGCGGTTTCTCATCTCGCCGATCAGCAAGACCGACTGGTGTCCGGCGTCCTAGTGCGCTGGTCGGCAGAGGGGCGGCAGAGCAGCCTCGACACGGCTGACGACCACCACCGTGACCAGGTCCTCGATGTGCCGCTCGCAGCTTGCGAGCACGCCCTCGCCTGCGACCTCCTTGAGCCAGGCTGGCCAGGCCTTCGTATAGACATCGACGAGCCACAGGCGTCCGCCGGCGTCCAGCAGCGCCCGCGCGGTCGCCGCGTTGACCCTGACAGCCTCGGCATCGCTGCCCATGCGCCGCAGGTAGTAGTTCAGCGTGTAGGGGGTCGCCTCGAAATTGGTGACCAGATGCTCCTCGCCCGGCCCCTGCCGGGCCGCGGCGATCCACCCGGCCAGCACTTCGATACGCGGCCGCCTGCGGTCGCCGGTCAGCGCGTCCAGGGATTGCAGCGACACAAGGGTCGTGAGGGCGAGCGCCAGCAGCATGAAGGCAGGGCGCGGCAGGCGCCGCGCCAGCTCCGCCACGCCGGCTCCTGCCAGCAGGGCGAGGCCCAGGTCGCCGGGCGCAAAGTATCGGACCACCAGAAGCGAAGTATGCAGGCTGATCAGTAGCAGCATAAGGGGAAAGCCAAGCGCGAGCGCCGCCGCCAGCAGACGGGCAGCGCGCCGACGGCCGCCGAAGAAGCCGAGCAGTGCCAGGACCCCGATCGCCAGGCCGAGCACCCAGTCGCCTGCCAGCGGCAGGAAGAGGTCGCGGTCCAGCCCCGGCAGCCAGCCGAAGGTAG
This sequence comes from Pseudomonadota bacterium, assembly GCA_029781795.1. Classification (GTDB taxonomy): domain Bacteria; phylum Pseudomonadota; class Alphaproteobacteria; order Kiloniellales; family JACOMY01; genus JAKOWB01. The sequence goes on from JAKOWB010000236.1 coordinate 49,776, forward strand.
TCTCGAGCACCTGG
>JAKOWB010000247.1 GCA_029781795.1 Pseudomonadota bacterium
GGTGACGCTCGCCACCTCCTGCACCCGAAGACCGGCCTCGGCCAGCGTGCGCGCCGTGCCGCCGGTGGAGATCAGCTCCACCCCCGCCGCCGCCAGCCCGCGGGCCAGCGCCAGCAGCCCGGTCTTGTCGGAGACCGAGTGCAGGGCGCGGCGGACGGCGAGCGGCTGGTCGGCGCTTGGCATCGTGACGGGACTCCCAGGAGACGGACGATCAGAGTTCGGCGGCCTGGCCGGCCGCCGGCCCGCCGCCTTGATACTCCGGCACGAGGCGGGCGAGAAGCCGCAGCGCCGCGTCACGGTCGCGCGCCGCCGCCGCCGCCGCCAGCTCGTCCAGGCCGCGCGCCAGCAGCTCAAGGTTGGCGACGCGCGGCGCGGCCAGGCGCAGGCTGGGGTGCCCGGTCGGCGCCAGCGGCTCCTGGTCGTGGAACAGCTCCTCGGTCAGCTTCTCGCCGGGGCGCAGGCCGGTGAAGACGATCTCCACGTCCTTGCCCGGGGTCAGGCCGGCCAGGCGGATCATCTGCCGCGCCAGGTCGAGGATGCGGATCGGCTCGCCCATGTCGAGCACATGGATGCGGCCGGCTTCCTCCGTGCCTTCCAGGCCGAGGACGCTGGCCTGCAGCACCAGCTCCACCGCCTCGCGGATGGTCATGAAGTAGCGCGTGACCTCGGGGTGGGTGACGGTCAGCGGCCCGCCGGCGGCGAGCTGCGCCTGGAACAGCGGCACCACCGAGCCGGTGGAGCCCAGCACGTTGCCGAAGCGCACCGTGACGTAGCGCGTGCCGCCGCGCCTGCGCTCGGCAAGATCCAGCGCCTGGCACCAGCCCTCGGCCAGGCGCTTGCTGGCGCCCATGACCGAGGAGGGGTTCACCGCCTTGTCGGTGGAGATCAGCACCATGGCGTCGACCCCATTGGCACGGCAGGCCTCGGCCACCTGGCGCGTGCCGACGACGTTGGTCAGCAATCCCTCCAGCGGGTTCTCCTCCACCAGCGGCACATGCTTCAGCGCCGCGGCGTGGAACACCAGCTCGGGCCGGCGCGCCTGGAAGCACTCGGCCAGCCGCCGGGCGTCGCGCACATCGCCCAGCAGCGCATGGCGCGGCAGGGCGGGCCAGCGCTCCATCACCTCGCGGTCGATCTGGTAGAGGTTGAACTCGCTGGCCTCGAACAGCGACAGCTCGGCCGGGCCCAGCGCGGCGAGCTGGCGGCAGAGCTCGCTGCCGATCGAGCCGCCGGCGCCGGTCACCAGCACGCGGCGCCCGGCCACCAGGCGGCGCATGGCCGGACGGTCCAGCGTCGCCTGCGGCCGGCCCAGCAGGTCCGCGATGGCGACCGGCCGCACTTCGAGCGCCGCCGGATCGCCGCCGGCCAGGTCGGTCAGGCGCGGCAGGCTGGCCAGCGTCATGCCGTGGCGCTCGGCCGCGGCCAGAAGCTGCTCCAGCGTCTCGCGCGGCAGCCGGCGGGTCAGGATCAGGCGCTGCGGCCGGCGGTCGCGATGGGCGATCTCCTCCAGCAGGGCGTCGAGACGGCCCAGCGGCCCCAGCACCGGCACGCCGTGGATCGAGCGGCCGACCCGCCCGCCCTTGTCGTCGATCAGGGCCAGCACCTCGTAGGGTGCCTCGCGGGCGCGGCCCATCTCGCGCACGAAGACCTCGGCCTCGTCGCCGGCGCCGACCAGCAGCACCGGCACCCGCCGGCCCGAGGCGCGCTCCAGCAGGTGGCGCAGGCCGTGGTCCTTGTAGACGCGGTAGCCGACGCGCCCGAAGGCCAGCAGCGCCACCAGCAGGAACCAGGCGATGACATAGGCCGAGCGCGGCACGGCCTCCAGCCGGTTCACCAGGAAGGTGACCGGCAGGAAGAGCAGCAGCGCCAGGCTCGCCGCCTTGACGATGGCCACCAGGTCGGAGAGCGAGGCATAGCGCCAGATGCCGCGGTAGAGGCCGGTGGCCAGGAAGACCAGCGCAGCGACGGCGACGAAGATCAGCCCCGGCAGCCAGAGGCCCTGTTCCAGCTTGGCCCAGGCGCCCTCGCCCAGGCGCAGCAGCAGGGCGCCGACGAAGGCCGCCCCGGCCATAACCAGGTCGTGCAGGAAGGCGATCGCCGCGCGCGAGGAGCGGGAGAAGAGCCGCATGACCGCCACTCTAGGCCCGCCGCGCCCGGCGGGCGAGCCAGAGCAGCAGGCCCGCCGTCAGAAGGACGGCCAGCCCCAGGCCGACCCAGGCCCGGCCATCGGCGGCGATCACCGCGGCGGCCACCAGGCCGAGGTTGGCGAGCAGGATGGCGGCGGCGACCTGACCGTGCGTCAGGCTGGCCAGGGCGCGCTGGTAGAGGTGGCCGCGGTGCGCCTGCCAGATCTTCTCGCCACGGGCGAGGCGCCGCAGCAGCGTCAGGGTGGCGTCGGCCCAGTAGTAGGCCGGCAGGATCAGCGCCACCGGCCAGAGGCCCTGGCCGCAGGCCAGCAGCAGCAGCCAGCCG
>JAKOWB010000254.1 GCA_029781795.1 Pseudomonadota bacterium
AAGGACGGGCTCGCCATCGCCAATGCCTCCTCCTTCTCGGCCGGGCTGGCATCGCTGGCACTGGCCCGGGCGGCGCGCCTCGGCGCCACCGCCCAGGTCGCCGGTGCGCTGGCCCTGGAGGCCTTCCGCGGCAACGTCACGCCGCTCAGCGAGGCCGCCGGCGCCGCCCGCCCGCAGCCCGGCCAGCGCGCCGCCGCGGCCGAGCTGCGCGACCTGCTGTCCGGCGGCCTGCTGCTGGAGCCGGGCCAGGCCCGCCGCCTGCAGGACCCGATCTCGCTGCGCTGCATCGCGCCGGTGCACGGCGCCTTCCGCAGCGCCCTGGCCTTCGCCGAGGCGGCGCTGGACCCGGAGGTGAACGGCGCCGCCGACAATCCGCTGATCGTCGCCGAGACCGGCGAGGCCATCTCCACCGGCAACTTCCATACGCCGCTGCTGGCGCTCGCGCTCGACACCCTGGCGCAGGCGGCGGCGCAGGTCGCCGGCCTGTCGCTGGCCCGTGCCTCGCGCCAGGTGCAGAACCGTTTTTCCGGCCTGCCCGACAACCTGACCGCGCTGGGCAGCGGCGCCAGTGGCTTTGCGCCGCTGATGAAGATCGGCGAGTCCCTGCTGGGCGAGATCCGCCACCTGGCGCTGCCGGTCTCGGGCGAGATGCGCTGGGGCGCCGACGGCACCGAGGACGACGTGACCCACACGCCGCTGGCGGCGAAGAAGCTGGGCCAGCTCCTGGAGCGCCTCGCCCTCATGCTGGCCTTCGAGCTGCTGGTCACCGCCCAGGCGCTGGAGCTGCGCGCGCCCGGCCGCGTCGCGCCGAAGCTCGCCGCGGCGCTGACCGAGGTGCGCCGCCACGTCGCCCCGCTGGAGGAGGATCGCTCGCTCTCGGCCGAGCTGCGCGCGCTCGGCCAGGCAGTGGAGGACGGGGCTTTCGCGGCGCTGATCTAGGCCGGTTCCGCCCTTCCCTACCCTTTACTCCCTCCCCCTCGATGGGGGAGGGTCGGGGTGGGAGGTGGGTATCCCATGCGACTCCAGCCAGTCGCACCGACCACCCCCACCCAACCCTCCCTCATCGAGGGGGGGGGCTCGAAACCACAAGGGCGATGGTGCATCCCATGCTCATCCGTCTCTGCAAGACCGCGCTGGTGGCCACGCTGGCGCTGTTCTTCCTGCTGGTGGCCTTCGGCAACCTGACCGACTACGGCAGCAACTGGGCCTTCGTGCAGCACGTGCTGGCGATGGACACGATCTTTCCGGACTCGACGCTGACCTGGCGGGCGATCACCGCGCCCTGGGCGCAGCAGCTTGCCTACTGGCTGATCATCGCCTGGGAGATCGTCACCGGCCTGATCCTGGCGCTGGCGAGCCTGCGCCTGGCCCGCGGTGCCTGCGATGCCGGGCGCTTCCGTGCCGCGCGGCCGCTGGCGATCCTCGGCCTCACGCTGGGCGCGCTGCTCTACGGCCTCGGCTTCATCGTCATCGGCGGCGAGTGGTTCGCCATGTGGCAATCGCCGACCTGGAACGGCCAGGAGAGCGCCGGCCGCTTCCTGGTGCTGATCGGCTTCGTCTTCCTCGCGCTGCTGCACGAGGAGCGCGAGGGCTAGCCGGCGCGAGCGCCCTACCGCGCCGGCAGTTCCTGCAGCGTCAGGCCGGTCGGCACGTTGGCCTGGTCCAGCTTCAGCTTGCCCTCGACCAGCGGCAGGCGGATCTCCAGCTCGGGCGCGATCTGCACCAGCAGGGTGACGCTGTCGATCGCCGTCACGTCCTTGTTGCCGTCGAAGGACCAGACCTCCAGGTCCTGCACCGGCGGCGAGTCGCCCTCGGCCCAGCCGAGATAGGGGTCGGGATACTCCAGCGCGTCGCTGGAGAGCTGCCCGTTGGCCAGCACCAGGAAGCGCTGCAGCGTCTGGTTCGGCGCGGCGTAGGTGATCATCGCCAGCGCGTTGTCATGGCCGGCGAAGATCGCCTCGTCCTCGGTCGAGTAGATCGTGTGGATCGCGGCCAGGCGCACCAGCCCACCGGCGTTCGGCACCTCGAACCAGGCCACCGGCGCGGTCGCGGTGAAGAGCAACTCGCCGTTGTCCAGGCTGTAGGTGTGCATGGTGTTCAGCGCGCCGCAGCAGCCGTAGCGCACCGTGGTGAAGTAGATCGAGTTCCAGGCGAAGGATTCGACATAGCCGTGCTCGCCCTCGTCCTCGATGACGAAGAGCGGCTTGATGCCGTCGCCCGCGACCTCGCCGACCTCCAGGTGCACCTTGGCGCCCAGCGTGCCGTCGGCGCCGTTGGAGACCGTGCCCTCCTCGGTCTTCTTCAGGATCAGGTGCTGGTAGCCGTCGCGCTCCGGCCGGTAGTAGCCGAGCCACTCGAAGGAGGTGTTGACCGTGTGAAAGGTGAAGATGTCGCCGCCGCGGCCGATCTCGATCGTGCTGGTGCCCTGGTCCTTGATCGCCGTGCCCTCGGCGAAGGCCGGGCCAGCGAGAAGAACCGCTGCCAGGAAGCCACCCAGGAACCGCATGCCCCACCTCCACGCCGCCCGAGTCCCGAGCCCTCAGGCTAGCATGCGCCGCTGCGCCGGGGAGAGGGGGCGGCAGGGCGGGGCGGCGGCCATCCCCGTCCTGTTGCTTTCGGGCAACGGCGCCGCTCGCGCTGCTTGGTCCAGCCTTCGCGACGCCGCCTCCGGCGGCGCCTCAGGACGAGATCGGTTCAAAGCCAAGCAAGAGCGATACCCTGGTCCCGAGGTGCCCCGCGCAGCAGGGCGTCTCGAGGGATGGGCCAGGGGCGCCGCCCCGGTCAGGCGTAGCGCAGCGTCTGGCCGATCCCCAGTTTCTTCGCCTTCTCCAGGAAGGCGTGGCCGAGCGCGATGTCGCTGAGCGACAGACCGCGGTGCCAGAAGAGAATGGTCTCGTCGTCGCGCTCGCGGCCCGGCTTCTCGCCGGTCACCACCTGGCAGAGCTCGGCGTGCAGCGTCGCCTCGCTGAGCTTGCCGGCGTTCACATGCGCGCGCAGCGCGCCGAGGTTGCCGGCCCGGGCCTGGCCCCAGTCGTCCATCAGCATCTTGTCCATGACGTCGGTGAGCGAGAGCTCCACCGCGCTCATGGTGCCGTAGGGCACGACGAAGTTGCCCTTCTTCACCCACTCGGTCTTGAACAGCGGCGTCGGCTGCTCCAGGCGCGAGGCCTCGATCTGGATGTCGGCGCCCTTGAGGCAGGCTTCCCAGGAGTCGACGGCCTTCACTTCCTTGCCCAGGTCCTTCGACAGCTTGGCGGCGAAGGCGTCGCGGCTTTCCGGCCGGCGCGAGTGCACGCGGATCTCGTCGAAATCGAACAGGCGGTCGAGCAGGCGGACGTTCCAGTAGGCCGTGCCGCGCGCGCCGACGTGGCCCAGGATCTTGCTGTTCTTGCGCGCCAGGTACTTGGCGCCGATGGCGGTCAGCGCGCCGGTGCGCATCTCGGTGATGGCGGTGGCGTCGACGATGGCGACCGGCATGCCGGTGCGCGGGTCGAAGAGGTTCAGCAGTGCCATCTCGCTGGGCAGGCCGCGCTGGTAGTTGTCGACGTAGTCGCCGACGATCTTCACCCCCGCCAGGTTCATCGGCGCGATGTAGCCGCGCAGCACGTTGAAGTGGCCGCGGAAGGCAGGGTCCGGCGTCAGGTGCATGCGCGGCTCGATCACCGCCTGCTTCTTGCCCTGCGCCATCAGGCCGGCTTCGACGGCGGCCAGGATCTCGTCGTCGGTGATCCCCAGCCGCTCGACGTCGGGGCCGTTGATGTAGGTGAAGTGGATTTCCTTATGCGCGTCGGTCACGACAGCAGCTCCTTCAGGGTTCGCTTGTAGGCTTCGGCCACGGCCGCCTCGGCGACGTGGCGGCCGTCCTCGACGACCGTACGGCCGCCGACCGTGACGGCGCGGATGGGATTGGCATTGCCGGCGAAGACCAGGGCGTTGAGCCAGGCTTCGTCCCGCCGGCCGGCCAGCAGGGGATGCTCGCCGTCCAGCACCAGCCAGTCGGCGCGCCGGCCCGGCGCCAGCGCGCCGATCGGCCGGCCCAGGGCCTGCGCCCCGCCGGCCAGCGCCTGGCGCCAGAGCCAGGCGCCGACGTTGGGATCGCTCGCGCCACCGGACAGGCGGTTGCGGCGGCGATGGAGCAGGCGCTGGCCGTACTCGAACCAGCGCAGGTCCTCGATCGCCGAGACCGAGATGTGGCTGTCGCTGCCGATGCCCCAATGCCCGCCGGCCGCCAGGTAGTCCGGCGCGTTGAAGAAGCCGTCGCCGAGATTGGCCTCGGTCGTCGGGCAGATGCCGGCGACGGCCTGGGTCGCGGCCAGGCGCCGCGTCTCCTCCGCCGTCATGTGCGTGGCGTGGACGAGGCACCAGCGCGGGCCGACCGGGAAGCGGTTCATCAGCCACTCGACCGGCCGTTCGCCCGACCAGGCCAGGCAGTCCTCGACCTCCTTGGTCTGCTCGGCGATGTGGATGTGGACCGGCGCCGCCGGGTCGATGGCGTCCAGCGCCGCGAGGCCGGCGGTGAGGCTCTCGGCCGTCACCGCGCGCAGCGAGTGCGGCGCGATGCCGAGCCGCACCTGCGGGTCGCCGGCATGCGCCTTGGCGAAGTCCTGGATCAGCCGGGCATAGCGCGCGGGATCGTTCAGGAAGCGCCGCTGCCCCGCCCCCGCCGCCTGCCCGCCGAAGCCGCCGAAGCCATAGAGCACCGGCAGGTGGGTCAGGCCGATGCCGGCCGTCCGCGCCGCCGCGACGATGCGCTCGGACATGACGCCGAGCTCGGCATAGGGCCGCCCCTCGGGGTCGTGGTGCAGGTAGTGGAACTCGCCGACCGCGGTAAAGCCGCCCTTCAGCATCTCGACATAGAGCTGCGCGGCGATGGCCTCGACCTGCTCGGGGCGCAGCTTGCCGACGAAGCCGTACATGACCTCGCGCCAGGTCCAGAAGGAATCCTCGCTGTTGCCGGCGACCTCGGCCAGGCCCGCCATGGCGCGCTGGAAGGCGTGGCTGTGCAGGTTCGGCATGCCCGGCACCACCGGCCCGGCGAGGCGCGTGGCGCCCTCGGCCGGCGCACCCGGCGTGACCGCGGTCAGGTCGCCGGCGGCCGAGACCTCCAGCCGGACGTCGCTCGCCCAGCCGCCCGGCAGCAGCGCGCGCGGCGCGTGGAAGGACTGCGTGGACATGGGCCGGCCGCTCTCCCGAAGTGCTTGCCGAGGAAGCTTAGGCGGGCCAAGTTGTATATACAACTCTGGGAGCGGCGGGTTCGGCTTCCGATCCGTCGTCCAGCCACAAGCCGAGGACCAGCCCATGTGGGATTCCCTCTATCTCAACGGCCGCCTGGCGACGATGCAGCCGGGCGCCGCGCCCTATGGCGCGGTCGAGGGTGGCGCGCTGGGCGTCGACAAGGGCCGGCTGGCCTATGTCGGGCCCGCCGACGCCCTGCCCGGCCGGCCGGAGAGCCTGGCCCGGAACGTGCACGACCTGGACGGGCGCTGGGTGACGCCGGGGCTGGTCGACTGCCACACCCACCTGGTCTATGGCGGCAACCGCGCGGCGGAGTTCGAGCTGCGCCTCAAGGGCGCCAGCTACGAGGAGATCGCCAAGGCCGGCGGCGGCATCGTCTCGACCGTCGCCGCCACCCGCGCGGCCAGCGAGGACGCGCTGGTCGAGAGCGCGCTGCCGCGCCTCGACGCGCTGCTGGCCGAGGGCGTCACCACCATCGAGATCAAGTCGGGCTACGGCCTGGACCTGGCGAACGAGGGCAAGATGCTGCGCGCGGCGCGGCGCCTCGCGGCCCTCAGGGCCGTGACGGTCCGCACCTCCTTCCTCGGCGCCCATGCGGTGCCGCCGGAGTACAAGGGGCGCCAGGGCGACTACCTGGAAAGCGTGCTGGCCATGCTGCCGCCGCTGGCCAGGGAAGGGCTGGTCGATGCCGTCGATGCCTTCGGCGAGAAGATCGCCTTCACGCCCGAGGAGGTGGAGCGCGTCTTCGCCGCCGCGGCCGGCGCCGGCATCCCGGTGAAGCTGCATGCCGACCAGCTCTCGGACCAGGGCGGCGCGGCGCTGATCGCCAAGTACCGCGGCCTCTCGGCCGACCACGTCGAATACACCAGCCAGGCCGGGGTCGAGGCCATGGGCAAGGCCGGCACGGTCGCCGTGCTGCTGCCCGGCGCCTTCTACTTCCTGCGCGAGAAGCAGCTGCCGCCGATCCAGGCCTTCCGCGACGCCGGGGTGCCCATCGCGCTGGCCACCGACAGCAACCCCGGCTCGGCGCCGGTCACTTCGATCCTGCTGATGCTGAACATGGCAGCGACCCTGTTCCGCATGACGCCGGAGGAGGCGCTGGCCGGCATCACGCGCGAGGGCGCGCGGGCCCTCGGCCTGGCCGAGAGCCACGGCACCCTGGCGGTCGGCAAGGCCGCCGACTTCTGTGCCTGGGACATCGAGCGTCCGGCCGAGCTCGCCTATCGCATCGGCTGGAACCCGCTGGCCTTCACCGTGCAGGCGGGGCGCAAGCGCTAGGGGCGTTCGCGATAGAGCCCTCTCCCCGGACACGGGGAGAGGGTTGGGTGAGGGGCCGGAAAACCGGAGCTCCGCCGTCGAGAACTCCTCACCCCGACCCTCTCATCGGTCCCGAGGAGAGGGAGGACTGCGCCGGCTGCGCCGAAGAACCGCCTTGGCGCTGGGCCTTCTTCCTGGCAGACCTCCCGCCATGTTCGACCCCAACAATCTGCCGCCGGGCCACCCGCAGCGGCGCGAGCCGATCCTGAAGGCGCCGCCGGCCACCATCGCGCTGGCCGGCGTGCTGATCCTGGTGCACCTGATCCTGGCCATCCTGCCGGAGCAGCAGAGCGACGCCATCCTGATCGACTACGGCTTCCAGCCGCTGGCCTTCCTGGCGGCGCTGGACGGCCAGGGGCCGCTGGGGCCGACGCTGCTGCCCTTCCTGACGCACCTCTTCCTGCACGCCGACCCGCTGCACCTGATCACCAACTGCGGCTTCCTGCTGGCCTTCGCCAGCCCGGTGGAGCGGCGCTTCGGCTGGATCGCCTTCCTCGCCATCTTCTTCGTCAGCGGCATCGTCGGCGCGCTGTTCCAGACCTTCCTGGTGCTGAGCGCCGGGCCGGCGCCGCTGCTGATCGGCGCCTCGGGCGGCATCTTCGGCCTGATGGGCACGACCCTGATGCTGGGGCCGGCGGTGCTGGGCCGACGCCTGCAGCTCGGCCCCATCATCCTGGTGCTGATGGGCATCAACGTCGGCATCGGCCTGCTCAGCGAGGTCGGCCTGGTCGGCGGCTACCTGATCGGCTGGCAGGCCCACCTCGGCGGCTTCCTTACCGGCCTCGCCATCGGCCGGCTGGCCCGGCGCGCGAACTAGCGGGCGCCGACTAGCGCGCCTGGCGCCGCGCCCAGTCCAGCGCCGTCTCGATCAGCGGGCGCAGCAGGGCCTTCAGCCTGTCCGCCTTCTCCGGGCGATAGGTGAAGGGCGGCGTCTCGTCCATGTAGGCGATCTGCGCCTTCTCGAGCTGGATGGCGTGCACGCCCGCGGCCGGCTTGCCATAGGCGCGGGTGATGTAGCCGCCCTTGAAGCGGCCGTTGACCACATGGCTGAACTCGCCCTGTCCGGCCGCCAAAGCCTCGATCCGCGCCACCAGCTCGGGCGCCGCGGTGGTGCCGCCGCCGGTGCCGAAGTTGAGGTCCGGCAGGCGGCCCTGGAAGAAGCGCGGCACCACCGAGCGGATCGAGTGGCCCTCCCACAGCACGCAGACGCCGTGGCGCGCCACCAGGCGCGCCAGCTCGGCCTGCAGCTTGGCGTGATAGGGCTGCCAGTAGGCTTCGCGCCGGCGGGCGATCTCGGCCGCGTCGGGCTGGCCGCCAGCGGGATAGAGCGGCTCCTCGTCGAAGGTCGAGGTGGGGCAGAGCTCGGTGTTGTTGGCGCCGACATAGAGCGCCTTGTTCTCCGGGTCGCGGTTCAGGTCGATGACATAGCGCGACCAGCGCGCCTTCAGCACCGAGACGCCGAGGGCCGGCGCGAAGTCGTAGAGCCGGTCGACGTGCCAGTCGGTGTCGGCCGAGATCGCCGCCGCCGGCGTCATGCTGCCGAGCAGCGCATCCGGAATGGCGCTGCCCAGGTGCGGGATGGAGAGCAGCAGCGGCGCGTCGCCGGGCTGGAAGTCGAAGGGTGTGTCGCTGGTCTGCATGGCGTCCGTCGAAGCTATGGCCTTCCCGCATCAAGTTGTATATACAACTTGGGATCAGGAGCCAACACTGCCCGCCATGCCAGCCCGTCCCGCACCCGATGAGGAGGCCCCGCGCTACCGGCGGGTCAAGGACTTCATCACCGAGCGCGTGCTGTCCGGCGACTGGCCGAGCGGCCAGCGCGTGCCCTCGGAGAACGAACTGACCGGGCAGTTCGGCGTCAGCCGCATGACGGTGAACCGCGCACTGCGCGAGCTGACGGCCGAGGGCTGGCTGACCCGGGTGCAGGGCGCCGGCTCCTTCGTCGCCGAGCAGAAGCCGCAATCGGCGCTGCTCGAGGTGCGCAACATCCGCACCGAGATCATGGCCCGCGGCCACCGCCATTCCGCCGACCTGCTGGCGCTGGACAACCGCCCCTCGACGCGCGAGGTGGCGCAGGCGCTGGAGCTGCGCACCGGCACCCGCGTCTTCCACTCGCTGCTGGTGCACCGCGAGAACGGCGTGCCGGTGCAGCTGGAGGAGCGCTTCGTCAATCCGCTCTTCGCGCCGCGCTACCTGGAGCAGGACTTCACGCGCGTCACGCCCTACGAATACCTGACCGCGGTCGGCCCCATCGCCGCGTCCGAGCACATCATCGAGGCGGTGACGCCGACGGCCGAGGCCTGCGCCCACCTGGAGCTGCGCCAGCCCGAGCCATGCCTGCTGCTGATCCGCCGCACCTGGTCGAACGGCCTGGTCGCCACGCTTGCGCGCCTGACCCATCCGGGCAGCCGCTTCCGTTTCGTCGGGCGCCAGGACTACGCGCCCGGCCCCGCCAAGCTCGCCAGTCTCTGAGAGAGGAGTTGCGTCCCATGTCGAATCCGCGCCTCGACAACAGCCGCGTCGTGCGCTCGCCGCGCGGCACCGAGATCAGCGCCAGGTCCTGGCTGACCGAGGCGCCGCTGCGCATGCTGATGAACAACCTGGACCCCGAGGTGGCCGAGAAGCCCGAGGAACTGGTGGTCTATGGCGGCATCGGCCGCGCCGCGCGCGACTGGAAGTCCTTCGACACCATCGTGAAGTGCCTGAAGGACCTGGGCCCGGAGGAGACGCTGCTGGTGCAGTCCGGCAAGCCGGTCGGCATCTTCCGGACGCACGCCGACGCGCCGCGCGTGCTGATCGCCAACTCCAACCTGGTGCCGCACTGGGCCACCTGGGAGCACTTCAACAAGCTCGACCAGGCGGGCCTCGCCATGTACGGCCAGATGACCGCCGGCTCCTGGATCTACATCGGCAGCCAGGGCATCGTGCAGGGCACCTACGAGACCTTCGTCGAGATGGGGCGCCAGCACTACAACGGCGACCTCTCGGGCAAGTGGATCCTGACCGGCGGCCTCGGCGGCATGGGCGGCGCGCAGCCGCTGGCCGCCACCATGGCCGGCGCCTCGATGCTGGCAGTCGAGTGCCAGCCGAGCCGCATCGAGAAGCGGCTGGAGACGCGCTACCTCGACGCCAAGGCCGACAGCCTGGACCAGGCGCTGGCGATGATCCAGGAGGCGACGGCGCACAAGCGCGCCATCTCGGTCGGGCTGCTGGGCAACGCCGCGGAGGTCTTCCCCGAGCTGGTGCGCCGCGGCGTGCGCCCCGATGCGGTGACCGACCAGACCTCGGCGCACGACCCGCTGAACGGCTACCTGCCGGCCGGCTGGACGCTGCAGCAGTGGGAGGAGCGCCGCGCGCGCGATCCCAAGGGCACGGTGCAGGCGGCCAAGGAGTCGATGACGGTGCAGGTGCGCGCCATGCTCGACTTCCACAAGCAGGGCATCCCGACGCTTGACTACGGCAACAACATCCGGCAGATGGCGCTGGAGATGGGCGAGAGCCACGCCTTCGACTTCCCGGGCTTCGTGCCGGCCTACATCCGCCCGCTGTTCTGCCGCGGCGTCGGGCCCTTCCGCTGGGCCGCGCTGTCGGGCGAGGCGGCCGACATCTACGCCACCGACGAGAAGGTCAAGCAGCTGCTGCCGGGGAACAAGCACCTGGTGAACTGGCTGACCATGGCGCGCGAGCGCATCAAGTTCCAGGGCCTGCCGGCGCGCATCTGCTGGGTCGGCCTCGGCGACCGCGCCAAGCTCGGCCTCGCCTTCAACGAGATGGTCCGCAAGGGCGAGCTGAAGGCGCCGATCGTGATCGGCCGCGATCATCTGGACAGCGGCAGCGTCGCCAGCCCGAACCGCGAGACCGAGGCGATGAAGGACGGCAGCGACGCGGTCAGCGACTGGCCGCTGCTGAACGCGCTGCTGAACACCGCCTCGGGCGCCACCTGGGTGTCGCTGCACCACGGCGGCGGCGTCGGCATGGGATTCTCGCAGCACAGCGGCATGGTCATCGTCTGCGACGGCAGCGTCGAGGCGGACCGCCGGCTGGAGCGCGTGCTGACCAACGACCCCGGCACCGGCGTCATGCGCCACGCCGACGCCGGCTACCAGGAGGCCATCGACTGCGCCAGGGAGCAGGGCCTCAAGCTGCCGATGATCACGGGGTGACTCTTCGGCTCCCCTCCCCCCGTGCGCAGCATGGGGGAGGCTCAGGGAGGGGGGGGCGACAGTTAGAGCGCGTCGTCGTGCGATTGACTCGCTCCGCCCTTTGGTGCGGCAATGCCGCCGCTGTGGGCGGAGGAAGCGGCATGCGCGCGCGGAGGCTTCTGGGTCTGGTCTTCGCCGCGCTGCTGGCATCGCCGGCGGGCGCGGTGGACCAGTTGCCCTATCTGGGGACGGTCGCCCTTGTGGCGGCGGACTACTGCCCGACCAACTCGCTGCCGGCCGACGGGCGCGAACTCCAGGCGCGGGAGCAACAGGCACTCTACGCGCTGCTGCTGAATCGCTTCGGCGGCGAGGAGCAGAAGACCTTCAAGCTGCCGGACCTCAGCGGCAAGGCGCCCAAGGGCATGCTCTACTGCATCTGCGTCAGCGGCATCTGGCCGCCGAAGGACTAGGAACGCAGGCCATGGCATCCAGGCTCCTGGCCGCGACGGCCGCCCTCTTCTTCCTCACCGTCCCCGCGTCCGCCTTCGACCAGGCGGCGATCGGCCAGCTCGACAGCAATGGCGAATGCCTGCGCTGCAATCTTGCCAAGGCCGACCTCAGGAGCGCCGACCTGGAGAGCGCCATTCTGGACGGCGCAGACCTCAGTGGCGCCGACCTCTCAGGCGCCATCCTCAGCCTCGCCTCGCTGGCCGGGGCGAACCTCACCGGTGCGAACCTGGAAGGCGCGGATCTGACCGGCGCCGACCTCAGCGGCGCCGATCTGCAGGGGGCACGGCTGGTCAGCGCCACGGTCGACGGCGCCATCTTCACCAATGCGAAGCTGAAGGGCGCCGACGTCAGGGGAACCAACATGCAATTGGCCTTCGACGCGGACTTGGCGGAGGCAATCGGCGGGCAGCCAGCGGCGACGCCTTCTCCGCCGGCCGGCAAGGGCCTGCAGAAACTGCTGACCGGGACATTGCTGCTGGTCGCCTTCGACTATTGCCCCAGCGGTACGTTGGCGGCCGACGGGCGCCTGCTGGCGATCAGCGACAACCAGTGGCTCTATGCGCTCTATGGGCCCACCTTTGGCGGCGACAACACCTCCTTTCGTCTGCCGGACCTGCGCAAGACGGTGCCGGCCGAAGGCCTGACCTGGTGCGTGGTCGCTGGCGGCACCTGGCCGGCCCAGCCCTAGGAGACGGACGCCATGACGCACCGCATCCTCGCCCTGCTGCTCGCCGCCGCCGCGCTGGCGGGCGGGCCGCGCGCCGGCCAGGCCTTCAGCGACGAGCCCTATATCGGCGCGGTCGAGCTGGTCGGCTTTCGCTACTGCCCCGTGGGATCGCTGCCGGCAGCCGGGCAATGGCTGAGCAGCAGCCGGTTTCCCGGCCTCTTCGCGCTGATCGGCCTGCGCTATGGCGGCGACCAGTCGACCGGCACCTTCGTGCTGCCCAATCTGCAGGACCAGGCACCCGCCGGCATGCACTATTGCATCGTCGTCGAGGGGGCCTTCCCGGCCCACCCCTGACATCGCAGGTGACACCATGAAGCTCGCCGCCCTGGTCTTCCCCGGCTTCGAACTCCTCGACCTCTATGGACCGCTGGAGATGTTCGGCATGCTGCGCGAGGAGGCGACGATTTCGGTCGTGGCCGAGCAGACCGGCGCCGTGCCCTCGACGCAGGGCCCCAAGGCCTTCGCCGACAGCAGCTTCGACAGCGGCGGGAGCTACGACCTGCTGCTGGTGCCGGGTGGGCTCGGCACGCGGCGCGAGGTGGACAACCAGGCGCTGACCGGCTGGCTGCGGCAGGCGGCCGAGCAGGCGAAGCTGGTGACCACGGTCTGCACCGGCGCCTCGCTGCTGGCGCGCACCGGCCTGCTGGACGGGCGCAAGGCCACCACCAACAAGGCCGCCTTCCGCTGGGTGGAAACCCAGGGACCGGCAGTGAAGTGGCAGGCCAAGGCGCGCTGGGTGGAGGACGGCAAGTACTTCACCTCGGCCGGCGTCTCGGCCGGCATGGACATGGCGCTGGCGGCCATCGCCCGGCTCTTCGACCTGGAGAAAGCACGCGCCATCGCGCGCTATGCCGAGTACCGCTGGAGCGAGGATTCCGGCGACGACCCCTTCGCTGAGGTCCACGGCCTCGTCTGATCCGGGACGGCGCGCCGTCCGCTCCGAAAGGCCGCAGGGCGATGGCGCTTTCAGGGCGCTCTCCCGTCGCCTACGCGATATTGCCGCCCTGCCCCGAGGGGTAGGGTCGGCCACCTCAATTTCCCGCCCATCGCCAACAACGCAAGGGTCAAGCAGGGGGCCAGCATGCCGAAGAGCGATATCGAGATTGCCCGCGAAGGAAAGATGAAGCCGATCGTCGAGGTCGGCGACAAGATCGGCATCCCGCGCGATGCGCTGCTGAACTACGGCCCCTGGAAGGCCAAGGTCTCGCTCGACTACATCAACGGCGAGCTGAAGGGCCGCAAGAACGGCAAGCTGATCCTGGTCACCGCCATCAACCCGACGCCGGCCGGCGAGGGCAAGACCACCACGACGGTCGGCCTGGGCGACGGCCTGAACCGCATCGGCAAGAAGGCCATCATCTGCCTGCGCGAGCCCTCGCTCGGTCCCTGCTTCGGCGTCAAGGGCGGCGCGGCCGGCGGCGGCTATGCCCAGGTGGTGCCGATGGAGGACATCAACCTCCACTTCACCGGCGACTTCCACGCCATCCAGGTGGCGCACAACCTGCTCGCCGCCATGGTCGACAACCACATCTACTGGGGCAACGAGCTGGGCATCGACCAGCGCCGCGTCACCTGGCGCCGCGTGCTGGACATGAACGACCGCGCGCTGCGCCAGATCAACTCCTCGCTCGGCGGCGTGTCCAACGGCTTCCCGCGCGAGGACGGCTTCGACATCGTCGTCGCCTCGGAAGTCATGGCGATCTTCTGCCTCTCGCGCTCGGTCGAGGAGCTGACGGAGCGCCTGGGCAAGATCATCGTCGCCTACACCCGCGACAAGAAGCCGATCCGCGCCGCCGACCTCAAGGCGCACGGCGCCATGGCGGTGCTGCTGCGCGACGCGCTGGCGCCGAACCTGGTGCAGACGCTGGAGAACAACCCGGCCTTCATCCACGGCGGCCCCTTCGCCAACATCGCGCACGGCTGCAACACCGTGCTGGCGACCGAGACCGCGCTGAAGCTCGGCGACTATGTGGTGACCGAGGCCGGCTTCGGCGCCGACCTGGGCGCCGAGAAGTTCTTCGACATCAAGTGCCGCAAGGCGGGCCTGAAGCCCGACGCCGCGGTGATCGTCGCCACGGTGCGCGCGCTGAAGATGCACGGCGGCGTCGCCAAGGAGGACCTCGGCAAGGAGAACGTCGCCGCGCTGAAGAAGGGCTGCGCCAACCTCGCCCGCCACATCCGCAACGTGAAGTCCTTCGGCGTGCCGGCGGTGGTCGCCATCAACCGCTTCATCAGCGACACCGACGCCGAGGTCCAGGCGATCCGCGAGACCGCGCGCGAGCTGGGCGCCGAGGCCATCCTCTGCACCCACTGGGCCGAGGGCTCGAAGGGTACCGAGGAGCTGGCGCACCACGTCGTCAAGCTGGCCGAGAGCGGCACGGCGCAGTTCGCCCCGCTCTACGAGGACTCCATGTCCCTCTGGGACAAGGTGAAGACCGTCGCCACCAAGCTCTACGACGCCCGCGACATCGAGGCCGACAAGTCGGTGCGCGACCGCTTCAAGGAGCTGCAGGCCGCCGGCTTCGGCCACTTCCCGGTCTGCATGGCGAAGACGCAGTATTCCTTCTCCACCGACCCGAACCTGAAGGGCGCGCCGAAGGACCACACCGTGACGATCCGCGAGGTCAGGCTCTCCGCCGGCGCCGAGTTCATCGTCGTGGTCTGCGGCGACATCATGACCATGCCGGGCCTGCCGCGCGTGCCCTCGGCCGCGCACATCTACCTGAACGAGAAGGGCCAGATCGAAGGCCTGTTCTAGGGATCTCACCGCCAAGGCAGTCCCCCCTCTCCCCGCTTGCGGGGAGAGGGCTTTTTGTTTCCGCCCCTAGCCCTTCACCCGGTACACGCAGCGCGGCGCGCCGGCCAGGATGTGGCCCTCGCGCTCGACACCCTCGCCCAGCAGCGCCCGGAAGACCTTCAGTTCGCTGCGGCAGAAACCCTGGCAGGCCTTGGCGGCGGCGCAGATCGGGCAGTGGTGCTCGACCAGCAGCAGCGCGCCGTCCTCCGCCTCGCGCAGCTCGGCCATGTAGCCCTCGGCGCTGCGCAGGCGCGCCAGCTCCTCGGCCTTGGCGCGCAGGCCGCGCCGCTTGGCCAGCGCCGCCGCGTAGCGCGCCTGCTGCGCCACCTCGCGCCGCTCGATCAGGCGGTCCAGCGCCGCCTCGCCCAGCAGGGCGCGCACGCTGTCGATCAGCTCGGTCGCCAGGATGTCGTGGCCGTCGGGGAAGCGCGCCTCGCCGGCCGGCGCCAGGTGCCAGCGCTTGCGCGGCCGGCCGACGCCGGCGCGCTCGGTCGTCGCGGCGATCTGCCCGGCCGCCGCCAGCGCCTCCAGCCGACGGCGCAGGCCCTGCGGCGCGAGGCCGAGACGCGACGAGAGCTCGCCCGCGGTCAGCGGCCCGGCGGTCTTCAGCAGCAGCAGCAGTTCCTCGTCGCTGGTCATGGCGCTCATTGTGCTTGTCGCGCGGCGCTCGTCAATATAGAAACACTGCAGTTTCTTTATTGGCCGACCCATGACCGCCCGCGACAGCCAGCCCGACACCGCGCCGCCGCCCCGCGAGCCCCTGCTGGCCGAGGGGCGCTGGGCCGTGCTGCTGCTGGTCTGCGGCGGCATCTGGCTGCATGCCGCCGACACCACGGTGGTCGCCACCGTCATGCCGGCGGCGGTGCAGGAGCTGGGCGGCGCCGCCTGGGTCGGCTGGGCCTGGATGCTGGAGCTGGTCGGCGCCATCCTCGCCGCCGCCGGCTGCGGCCTGCTGGCAGCGCGGCGCGGCGCCGGGCAGGCGGCGGCGCTGGCGGCGCTGGTCTTCGCCCTGGGCTGCTGTGTCACCGCGCTGGCGGCCGACATGGGCGGCTTCCTCGCCGGGCGCCTGCTGCAGGGCCTCGGCGGCGGCGCGCTCGTGGCGCTCTGCCACATCGGCATCGCGCTCGCCTTCCCCGAGCGGCTCTGGGCCAGGGCCTATGCCGTGGTGGCGCTGGTCTGGGGCTTCTCGGCCCTGGCCGGGCCGCTGGTCGGCGGCGTCTTCGCCGAGGCCGGCTATTGGCAGGGCGCCTTCTGGGCCTTCGCCCTGCAGGCGCTGGCCGCCGCCCTGGCGGCCCCGCGCCTGCTGCCGCGCCAGGGCGGCGGCACGAGTGCCGGCGGGCTGCCCGGCCCTTCGCTGGCGCTGCTGGTACCGGGGGTGCTGGCGATCGGCCTCGCCGGCGTGCTCGCCGCCTGGTGGCTGGCCGCCGCCGCCGCCCTCGCCGGCCTGCTGCTGCTGCTGGGCTTCCTGAAGGTCGAGCTCCGCGCCGGGGTCTCGCTGCTGCCGCGCCGCTCGCTGCCGCTGGCCCATGTGCGCGCCGGCCTGGTGGCGGCACTGACGCTGACCCTGGCGGCGATCTCCTTCGCCACCTATGGCCCGCTGCTGCTGCAGGCGCTGCACGGCTTGAGCCCGCTGCAGTTCGGCTACATCACCGCGCTGGAATCGGTCGCCTGGTCGCTGCTGGCGCTGCTGACCAGCCGGCTGGACCCGCGGGTCGAGGGGCCCTGCCTGCGCTGGGGGCCGGTGATGATCGTCAGCGGCCTGCTGCTCTTCGCCTTCACGCTGCCGCGCGGGCCGCTGTGGGGCGTGATCCTGGCGGCGCTGCTGCAGGGCGGCGGCTTCGGCCTCTGCTGGACCTTCGTGGCGCGGCGTATCGTCGCCGCGGCCCGGCCGGAGGAGCGCGAACAGGCGGCCGGGGCCCTGCCGACGGTCCAGATGCTGGGTTATGCGCTGGGCGCGGCGGCGGCGGGAATCGTGGCGAACGGCCTGGGCTTCGCCGGCGAGGGCGGCGGAGCGGCAGGCAGCGCGGAGACGCTGCGCGACGTGGCGCGCTGGCTCTTTCTGGCGTTCCTGCCGCCGGGACTGCTGGGCGTCGCCGCGGCCTGGCGCCTATCCCGTTAAAGCGCCGCCTCAAGAAGCCTGCCTATCCCGTACTACTGGCGCGGCTCTTGGCCGCGGCGCTTTATGTCAAAAAAACCGTGGTTTTTTCGTGTCTTGTCTTGGACAGGCGGGAGGAGTATCAAGGCCTGCCAACTCAACACATAGGGGCCACGACATATGGTCTCCCGATCGAAGATCGGCATACTGGCAGCGTTTGCCGGCCTCATTCTATTGACCCCGTCGGCGGGTGCCGCCGAGGCGCCGCCAGTGCCGAACGAGGTACAGGTCGCCGCCGCGACCTTGCATGAGATCGTGTTCAAGATCGACGTCAACGACGGCGACTACGTCACCGCCAAGGAGGTCCAGCTCTCCATCGAGCCGACCGCCGGCAACGACAACAAGGAAGCCAAGGCCTCGCTGAAGGGTCCCGGCAAGGTCAAGCTGCCGCCCGGCAGCTACCGGGTCGTGGCCACGGTCCTCGACATGAAGGTCGAGGACAAGTTCACCGTCAGCGGCCCGCAGACCCAGACCGTCGCCATCAAGGGCGGCTTCGCCACGCTGAAGTGGATCGACAAGATCGGCGCCAAGGCGGTGAAGGACAAGGTCACCTGGCAGATCCTGACCTATCGCAAGGGGCTGAACGGGCAGCGCACCGTGCTGTCCAGCCCGGTCGGCTCGCAGCCCCGCATCATGTTCCCCGAGGGCTGGTACATCGCCGAGGCGACCTACAAGGGCGTGACCAAGCGCCTGGCGATCGAGATCGCCAACGGCCGCCAGTACGACTACGTGCTCTGCGCCAGCTGCTGACGCGCTGGCCGAAGGCAGACAGCAAAAGGGCGCCTCGCGGCGCCCTTTTCGTTTGGCCGTCCCCTCAGCCGTCCTTGAACAGCGCGCCGTAGCCGTTCAGCGCCGGCACGCCGCCGAGGTGGGCATAGAGCACGCGGCTGCCGGCCGGGATCTTGCCGGTCCGCACCAGGTCGATCAGGCCCTGCAGCGACTTGCCCTCGTAGACCGGATCGGTCGGCATGGCCTCCAGCCGCCCGCCAAGGCGGATCGCCGCCAGCGTCTCGGCCGAGGCGATGCCGTACTCGGGATAGGCGTAGTCCTCGTTCAGCACCACGTCGGCCTCCTCGATCGGCCGGTTGAGGCCGACCTTCTCCGCCGTGTCGCGGGCGATCTTCAGGATCGCGGCGCGCGTCTCCTCCGGCTTGGCCGAGGCATCGATGCCGATGACCTTCTGCGCCCGGCCGTCGTGCGCGAAGCCGACCACCATGCCGGCCTGGGTCGAGCCGGTGACCGAGCAGACGATGACGTAGTCGAACCGGAAGCCGAGCTCCTGCTCCTGCGCCCGCACCTCCTCGGCGAAGCCGACGTAGCCGAGGCCGCCCAGCGGATGGTCCGAGGCGCCGGCCGGAATGGCATAGGGCTTGCCGCCGCGGCGCCGCACGTCATCCAGCGCGTTCTCCCAGGACTGCTTGATGCCGATGGCGAAGGGCTCGTTCACCAGCTCGACCTCGGCGCCCATGATGCGGCTGAGCTGGATGTTGCCGACGCGGTCATAGACGGCGTCCGGCCAGGTGACCCAGGACTCCTGCACCAGGCGGCACTTGAGGCCGAGCTTGGCCGCCACCGCCGCGACCTGGCGGGTGTGGTTCGACTGCACGCCGCCGATGGTCACCAGCGTGTCGCAGCCCTGGGCCAGCGCGTCGGGCACCAGGTACTCCAGCTTGCGGATCTTGTTGCCGCCGAAGGCGAGGCCCGAGTTGCAGTCGTCGCGCTTGGCCCAGATCTCGACCTTGCCGCCGAGATGCGCCGAGAGCCGCTTCAGCGGCTCGATCGGCGAGGGACCGAAGGTGAGCTGATGGCGCGGAAAGCGGTCGAGATGCATGGCGCTGGTCTCCTCTGTCGTGCGGGGCGGAGTATCGGCGCCGCGGCCGCACAGGGGCAATTGCGTTTTCTCTGTCTTATGCCTGCGCCGGATCGCCACGGTCCAGAACATATCGCTGAAATTTTGCGCTATCTTCGCATAACACGCAGAAAACAGGATATGCCGCATGCCCCGCCTGCTCGGCCTCGACCGCATCGACCGCCGCCTGCTGAAGCTGCTGCAGGAGGACGCCGGCCTCACCAGCGCCGCGCTGGCCGAGCGCGTGCACCTCAGCGGCACGGCGGTGCTGCGCCGCATCGAGCGGCTGAAGCGCGAGGGCTACATCCGCAAGACCGTGGCGCTGCTCGACCCGGCGCGCCTGGATCTCACCACTCTGGTGATCGTCGGCGTGGTGCTGGACCGCTCGACCCCGGACTCCTTCGCCGCCTTCGAGGCCGCGGCGCGCAAGCTGCACGGCTGCCTGGAGTGCCACCTGGTGGCCGGCGAGTTCGACTACTTCCTGGTGGTGCGCACCAAGGACATCGAGCGCTTCAACCGCCTGCACGGCGAATCCATCATCCGCCTGCCCGGCGTGCGCCAGACCCGCACCTTCTTCGTGCTGAACGAGGTGCTCTCCACCACCGCCCTGCCGGTGGAGGAGAGGGCGCGCGCCGGCGAGCGGGGGCGCTAGTCGCGCTTCACGCCCCGCCCTTCACGTCCTGCGATGGCGCTCGCGGAAGCGGGCGACGTGGACGCGGTTGGCGCAGCGCTTGCCGCAGAAGTGCTGCGCGCCGCGCTTGCTGCGGTCGAAGAAGAGCTCCTCGCAGGGCGGCGCCTGGCAGAGGCGGAGGCGCTGGGGACCCGCGGCGGCCAGCTCCGCCGCCAGGCCCTGCAGCGCCAGCGCCTTGACCAGGGCGGCCGGCGACTGCGCGGGATCCGGCCGGAAGACCAGGCCCGCCGCCCCCGGCCTGGCCTGGAAGGCAAGGCCCGCGAGCTCGCGCCGCAGCAGGCGGTCCAGCGCCGCCGGGCGGCCCTCGGCCGCGGCGCGCACTGCCTTGCGCAGGCCATCGCGCCAGGGGCGCAGGTCCGCTGCCAGCGCCGCCCAGTCGCTGTCGCGCGGCAAGGCCAGCCAGCCCGGCAGGAAGGCGCGGACGGCGGAGCCATCCGCCAGGCGGTCGACCGGCTCCCCCAAGGGGTCATAGGAGTTGAGGAAGACCTGTGCGAAGCTTTCCGGGTCGTCGTGGCGCGGCGGGGGGCGCGGCACTGGCAATCTCCAAAGTTCTGTTTGCAGCTTACATAGGCAAGCGATACGGTAAGCGCCAATCCAGTTTTCCAGGATGACGATCCCCATGTCAAACAAGCCGCTGCGCCTGCTCGCCCTGTCGATGGGCGGCACCGCCATCGCGCTGGGCGCGGCCAAGCTGGCGCTGCCCGCCAGCGTGGCGCTGGCCGGCGGCGGCCCGGGCGAGGTGGCGACGGTGACCGTGGCTTTGACCCTGGCCTGGCCGCTCTTCGGCCTCTTCTCCGGCCTGCTGTTCGACCGCCACAGCCGCGTGCGCATGGTGCTGGCGACGCAGCTCGGCCTGCTGGCGCTGGTGGCGCTGACCGTGGTCTCGGTCGAGGCCGGCATCGCCGGCACGCTGCTGCTGGCCGGCATCGGCCTGCTGGTCGGCTGCTGCGACGTGCTGGCCGACACGGCCACCCAGACCCTGGTGCCCGAGGTCGCGGCCGGCCACGATCCCGGCGCCGCCAACGGCTGGGTGCAGGGTGCGCGCAGCGTCGGCATCACGCTGATCGGCCCGGCGCTGGGCACTGCCCTGCTGGACTGGCACGGCGCCGCGCCCTATGGCGCCGCGGCGCTGGCGCTGCTGCTGGCCTTCGCCGCGACCCTGGGGCTGCCGCGCCGGGCGGCGCCGGCGCGCGACGGGCAGCGCGGCCTCGCCGCCGCGCTGGACGGCATCCGCGCCATCTTCCGCAGCCGGCCGCTGCGCGGCATGACGCTGCTGCTGACCGGCATGATCCTGGGCTGGGCTGCCTGGCCCACCATCATGGTCTCCTATGCCGTGGACCCGCAGGGCCTGGGCCTCGGCGCCGACGGCCTGGCGCTGCTGATGACCGCGCTCGGCCTCGGCAGCCTGGGCGGCGCGCTCTCCGCCGCCTGGCTGCGGCGCAGGCTGGGCGAGCGGCGGGCGCTGATGCTCGACCCCTGCGGCATCACGCTGTTCCTCGCCGTGCCGGCGCTGGGCGCCGGGCCCTGGCTGATCGGCCTCTCGGCCTTCGTCGCCGGCTTCGGCGCCATCGTCTGGTCGGTGGTGGTGGCGGCCTATTTCCAGGCCACGGTGCCGGCGCAGCGCCTGGGCCGCGTCGCCACGGCCTACCGCTGGCTCGGCTGGGCGGCCTATCCGGCCGGCGCGGCGCTGGCCGGCGCGGCGGCGGAGTGGCTGGGCTACCGCGCCGCCTTCGGCCTCTTCGCCGGCTGGTGCGGGATCGTGCTGACGAGCTTCTTCTGGATGCTGCCGCGCGACGTGTCGAGCGCGGTGCCGGCAGCGGCGCGCTAGGTCACTTCTCGACGAAGGCCTTCTCGATCACGTAGTGGCCGGGCGCGTGGCCGCTGCCCTCCTGGAAGCCGCGCGCCTCCAGCAGCAGGGTCAGGTCGTCCAGCATGCGCTGGCTGCCGCAGAGCATGACGCGGTCGCTGGCGGCATTGAGCGGCGGGAAGCCCAGGTGGTCGGTCAGGCGCCCGCTCTCGATCAGCTGCGTGATGCGCCCTTGCGTGCGGAAGGGCTCGCGCGTCACCGCCGGGACGTAGTGCAGCCCCTCGCGGATCAGCTCGCCCAGCAGCGGGTGGCGCGGCAGGTCGAGCGCGATCTGCCCGCCATAGGCCAGGTCGGCGACGAAGCGGGCGCCGTGCACCAGCACCACCTGGCTGAAGCGCTCATAAACCGCGGGGTCCTTGATCAGCGCCAGGAAGGGCGCGAGGCCCGTGCCGGTGGCCAGCAGGTAGAGCCGCTCGCCCGGCAGCAGGTTGTCCGGCACCAGCGTGCCGACGGCGCGGCCGGAGACCAGGATGGGATCGCCCGGCTTCAGGTGCTGCAGGCGCGAGGTCAGCGGCCCGTCCGGCACCTTGATCGAGAAGAACTCGAGCTGCTCCTCGTGGTTGGCGCTGGCCAGCGAATAGGCGCGCAGCAGCGGCTTGCCCGCCACCTCCTGCCCCACCATGGTGAACTGGCCGTTCGCGAAGCGGAAGGCCGGGTCGCGCGTGGTGACGAAGCTGAAGAGGCGGTCGGTCCAGTGATGGACGGCGAGAACGGTTTCCTGGCGCAGCACGGGCGGGACCTATCGGGAAGCGGGGCGATGCGAACTGCCCAACATATGGTGCGGCGCGGCGCCGTGTGACCGTCTCGCAGCGCACAAGGGTCGTGCCGTTGCGACAAGGCTAGAGCGGTTTCGCTTCTGATTGAATCGAACCGCTCTAGCTACTTTTTGATTTCACGCATTTTCTTGACGCGAACCGGCGTCCACTTCGCTCGAAAATGCTCTAGGGGGAGAGCGCGTGCCAGCGTCGCGCTAGAAGCTGTCAGGCTGGGTGGCCAGCCGCGGCACGCCCTCAGGAAAGGTCGCCCAGGCGACCGCGCTGTCGCACCAGCCGACCAGCGCCGGCTTGGGAAAAGCCGGGTCGGTGAAGCAGCCGACGGCGACACCCAGCCCCTCCGACAGCGGCGCATCCGGCTGGGTCCAGTACAGCGAGGTACCGCAGCCCGGGCAGAAGTGGAACTGCACCTGCCGGCCGCTCTCGGCCGTCTTGGTGTAGCGCGCCGCGGTGCCGCCGGTCGCCACGACCTGATCGCCCTTGAAGAAGGCGCTGACCCCGAAGATCGACCCGGTCCGCCGCTGACAATCCGTGCAGTTGCAGAGCAGCACGACGAAGGGGTCGCCGGCCAGAGTCACGGAGAGCTTGCCGCAGGCACAGCGGGCATGGCGGTCGGTCATGACGGTGGTCTCGCTCCGGGAACGACGCCACAAGACCTAGCGAAGGCCGCTATGCCGGACAAGGCCGCCGGCAACTACTCCGCCAGCGCCTGCATGGCCCGGAGGCCGACCGGGCCGCCGCCGAACTCCTGGGCGGCGTCGAGTACGCAGTCCCACATGTAGCCGGCGGAGGCGCTGTCGCAGAGCAGGTGATAGGCCAGGGTGCGGCCCTGGTCCGAGCGGCAGATCACCGCCGACATCTTGGCGGCCGAGGTCTGCGCGATCTGGCCGTCGGCGAAGTGCTCGGGACGCAGGTCGACGCCGCAGATCTTGGCGAACATCGTCGCCGCGTGCTCGCCGGAAACCAGCATCCAGGTGTGGCTCTCCTGCCGCGGCAGGGGGAAGCCGCGCGGGCTGGCCGGCGGGGTCTCCAGCGCCTGCCACTTGGCGGTCAGGTCCTGGCCGAGCCGGCCGGCGCCGGTGAGGTCGGAGAGCAGGAAGATCTCGTTGGCGGCGAGGCGCAGCGCGAGCGAGCCGTCGGCCTGCCTGGCCGCCCAGTTCGGCTCCTTCGGCACGAGGAGGCCGTTGGCCGCCAGCCAGTCGGCGGTGCCGAGGCCCTTGAAGCCGTGGCGCGGCAGCGGCGAGAGCTCGGCGACGCCGAGGCGGCGGGCCGCGGCAACTTCGTCTCCAGCCTTGGGGTAGCTGACGGCCACGGCGGCGCCGGCGATCTCCTCGAAGGTCGCGCCGGCGGCGGCCAGCTTGCGCCAGGCGAAGGCGCGGCGGGTGAAGGCGTTGGGGTCGACCATCGGCCTAGAGCTCCTGCCGCTTGTTGTCGTGGTCGTAGAAGTGCGGCGCGACCACCAGGGCCTCGACGATGCGCCCGCTGGTGTACTTGATCGGCAGCTTGTCGCCCGGGACCTTGTCGGCCGGGCCGTAGGCCAGGCCGATGACCTTGCCCAGCGCCTCGCTGCGCGCGGCCGAGGTGACGAAGCCGGTCACCTTGTCGCCGGTCAGCACCAGGTTGGACTCCTCCGGCACGGCCTCGCCCGCCGGCAGGGTGAAGCCCAGCAGCTTGCGCGCCGAGGGATGGCGGCGGCGCATCTCGATCGAGCGGCCGCCGACGAAGAAGGGCTTCTTGCCGGCGATCGCCCAGGCCATCTCCACCTCGTCCGGGGTGGTCATGGCGTCGGTGTCCTGGCCGATGATGATGTGGCCCTTCTCCAGGCGCAGCACGCGCTGCGCCTCGACGCCGAAGGGGCGCAGGCCGTCGGGCTTGCCGGCCTCGATCAGCCGGTCCCACAGCGCCTCGCCGTGGCTGGCGGCGCAGTGCACCTCGTAGCCCAGCTCGCCGACGAAGCCGACGCGCAGCATGCGCACCGGGATGCCGGCCACCGTCGCCTCGCGCACGCCCATGTAGGGGAAGGCCTCGGCCGAGAGGTCGACCGAGCAGCCGGCGCGCTCCAGCACGGCGCGCGACCTGGGGCCGGCGACGTTGACGCCGGCATAGGCGGCGGTGACGTTGGCGACGTCGACCTCCAGCCGCCACTGCGCGTTCCACCAGAGCATGGTGCGATAGACGCGGTCGACGCCCGAGGTGGTGGCGGTGACATAGAAGTGCTGCTCGCCGAAGCGGCAGGCGACGCCGTCGTCGATCACCACGCCCTGCTCGTTGGTCATCAGCACGTAGCGCGCGCGGCCGACCGGCTGCTTGGCGTAGGTGAAGGTATAGAGGCGGTTCATGAACTCGGCCGCGTCGCGGCCGCGGATCTCCAGGCCGCCCAGGGTCGAGACGTCGATCATGCCGACGTTGCCGCGGACCGCCTTCACCTCCTCGTCGATCAGGCGCTGGCGCTGGTCCTTGGCGCCGTAGTAGGCCGGGCGCCACCAGAGGCCGGCCGTCATCATGTTCGCCCCGGCCTCCAGGTGCCGGTGGTGCATGGCGGTCAGGCGCTCCTGCTCGAAGCCGCGGCCGCCCAGCACGCCCAGCGTCTCGGCGGTGAAGGGCGGGCGGGCGGTGGTGACGCCGATCTCGGCCACGGTGCGGTCGGTCGACCTGGCGACCAGGCGCGCCGTCGCCAGCGCGGCGTGGCGGCCCTGGCTGGGCCCCATGCCGACGGTGGAGAAGCGCTTGACCAGCTCCAGCTCGTTGTAGCCCTCGGCCACCGCGTTGACGATGTCCTTGACCTGCAGGTCCTCGTCGAAGTCGACGAAGTCCTTGCCCTTCGGGTGCTTGAAGATCGGCCAGGGATGGTTGACGCCGACGTTGCCGCGCTCGCCCGGCGCCTTGGGCTGCGGCGCCGCCTCGTGCCCGGCGGCCTTGGCGGCCTGCCAGCCGGCGGTGGCGCCGTCGGCCAGCACCGCGTCCAGCGCGTAGGTGGAGTTGAGCGAGCCGGCGAGGCGCACGATCGGCGGCAGGTTCAGGATGGTGAAGTGCGCTGCCTCGTCGTCGTAGGCCAGGCGGCCGCCCGACTGCAGCGCGAGCTGGTAGGTCGGCGTATAGCCGACCGACATCACCAGCAGGTCGCAGGCGACGCGCTCGCTGCCGTAGTCGTAGGTGCCCTTGCCGGTGATGCGGCTGAGGCGCGCCGCGCGCACATGCTTCAGGCCCGGCAGGCCTACGGCCTCCTGCACGCAGTGGTTCGGCAGGATGCGCACGCCGGCGGCCTTCACCGCCTGCACGAAGGCGGTGGCGCCGGGATCGGCGCGCAGGTCGGCGATGGCGTTGATCTTCACCCCGGCGGCCAGCAGGTCGAGCGCGACGCCATAGGCGTCGTCGTTGCCGGCCAGGATCACCGCCTCCTCGCCCGGCTTCACGCCGTAGAGCTTGATCAGGCGCTGCGCCGCCGAGCCCAGCATGACGCCGGGCAGGTCGTTGTTGCGGAACTGCGCCGGCTGTTCCAGCGAGCCCATGGCCAGCACCACCTGCGGGGCGCGGGCCTTGTACATGCGGTTGCCCTTGATGATCGGCAGGTAGTTGTCGGCGAACCAGCCGTTCACCACCGCGCCCAGCAGCGTCTCGATGCGCGGGTGGGCCATGACCTCGCCGATCAGGCGGTCGCGGCGCGCGGCGTCGGCCGCCTCGTCCGTGCCGAAGCGGGCATAGTTCAGCGAGCCGCCGAGGATCGGGTTCTCGTCGACCAGCAGCACCCGGGCGCCGGACTTGGCCGCGCCCAGCGCCGCGCTCATGCCGGCCGGGCCGCCGCCCACCACCACGACGTCGTGGAAGAGGTACTGCTTGTCGTAGTAGCCGTGGTGCGCCTGGAGGTTGACCTTGCCCAGGCCCGCCTTGGCGCGGATCATCGGCTCCCACCACTTGTCGAAGCGCGGGCGGAAGAAGGTGCGGTAGTAGAAGCCGACCGGCAGGAAGCGCCCGAAACGATCGAGGATCATGTCCTTGTCGTTCTCGAGCGACCCCTTGTAGTTCTGGCCCATGACCGCGAGGCCGGGACGCAGCTCCAGCCTGTCGGCCAGGACGTTCGGCTCGTCCGCGAGCTGCACCAGCGTGTTGGCATCCTGCCCGGCCATGGTCAGCACGCCGCGCGGGCGGTGGTACTTGAAGGAGCGCGAGAGGATCCACTGGCCGTTGGCGGCCAGTGCCGAAGCGACGGTGTCGCCCGCGAGGCCCTGGTAGCTCTTGCCCTCGAAGGTGAACTCGACCGTCTGCTCGCGGTCGACCAGCAGGCCCGCGGGCGCGGCGAGGCGGTTCTTGCCGGCCATCGTCAGGGTGCCTCGCTCTTGAAGTCGACGCGGTCCTTGAAGATCTCGGTCGCCGGATAGGTGCGGATGATCTGGTCGGTCACGGTGTGGCGCTCGGCGATGAACCAGTAGGTCGAGGGCACGTGGCACCACCACTCGCGCACCACGCCGGCGACGTTGTTCGACAGGAAGACGTGGTCGGCCCACTCATCGTCGCTGAGCGTGCGCGGGTCGGGCTGCAGCACCACCTCGCCGCCGCAGGCGAACTCGGAGATGTTGCGCGGACCGTTCAGGGGGCAGGTGAGGATCTTCATATGCCTGTCTCTAGCCGGTGCTGCTCTCAGTGGCTCGCCGCGGTGGCGCCCATCTCGTTGACCAGGTCGAAGGTCTTGAAGCGCTTCAGCGCGAAGGGCTCCAGGATGTCGGGCACCTTCTCGTTGGCCACGGTCTCGGCCATCCGCTTGCCGCAGACCGGCGTCGCCTTGAAGCCCCAGGTGCCCCAGCCGGCATCGAGCCAGTAGTTGCGGACCGGGCTCTCGCCCATGATCGGGCTGTAGTCCGGGGTCATGTCGGTGATGCCGGCCCACTGGCGCAGCAGGCGCACGCCGGCCAGGAAGGGGAAGAGCTCCAGCGTGTGGCCGATCAGGCTTTCCTTCAGGTCCAGCGTGGAGCGCGTGGAGTAGAGCTCGTAGGGGTCGGAGCCGCCGCCGATCACCAGCTCGCCGCGCGAGGTCTGCGAGACGTAGGCGTGCAGGCCCGAGGAGGAGACCAGCGGACCCAGGAATGGCTTCAGCGGCTGCGTCACCATGGCCTGCAGCGGATAGGTGCGGATCGGCAGGCGGAAGCCCGCCAGCTTGGCCACCACCGAGGACATGCCGGCCACCGCCTGGATGACGTTGCCGCAGCGGATGCGGCCCTTCGTCGTCTCCACGCCGACGCAGCGGTCGCCCTCCTTGATGATGCCGGTCACCTCGGTGCGCTGGTGCACCTCCACGCCCTTGTCCATGGCGCGGGCGGCGAAGCCCCAGGCGACCGAGTCATGGCGGCCGGTGCCGCCGTCGGGATGCCAGAGGCCGCCGAGGATCGGGTAGCGATGGTCCTCGGGCATGTGGAGCTGCGGCACGATCTCGGCGATCTGCTTGCGGTCCACCATCTCGATGCCGGTGCCGAGGTGCTTGCCCACCTCGGCGCGCATGCGGAAGGTGCGCATGGTCGCATCGCTGTGCGCCAGGGTGAGCTGGCCGCGCTGCGTGTACATGAGGTTGTAGTCCAGCTCCTCCGACAGCGTCTGGAAGAGCCCGACCGACTCCTTGTAGAAGCGCACCGATTCCGGGGTGATGTAGTTCGAGCGGATGACCGCCGTGTTGCGCGCCGTGTTGCCGCCGGCAAGGTAGCCCTTGTCGAGGACGCAGACGTTGCGGATGCCCCAGTGGTTGGACAGGTAGTAGGCGGCGCCGAGGCCGTGGCCGCCGGCACCGATGATGACGACGTCGTAGGAGGGCTTCAGCTCCGTCGGGAAGCGGAAGTCGGGGCGCGGAACGTAGTGGCTCCGCAGGCCGTATTTGAGGAGGCGCAGGACCATGGGGCAGAGGCATAGGGCCCCCGGCCCCTGACCGGAAGCCTGCAAACGTCAGGAAATCGCCCGGGCGCGTCAGGGCTGAGCCTCTGGCACGGGCGGCTCGGCCCCCCTCGCCCACAGCAGCGGCCGCGCCCCATCCGAGGCCGGCCGGCGCCCGGAAGAATTTGTAAGCTGCATACCTAGAGAATAATGTTTTGCCGACCGGCCAGCCGGGGAGTTCTGGACAAGGTGGGTCCTTGGCGATTCGGCGCTGATTTCAGCGCGCAGGCGAGCGGGAGGCGGGCCATGACTTACTTCGCTGTCGATATCTATTCGCGAA
Source organism: Pseudomonadota bacterium (assembly GCA_029781795.1). Lineage (GTDB taxonomy): Bacteria > Pseudomonadota > Alphaproteobacteria > Kiloniellales > JACOMY01 > JAKOWB01. Next base: position 28,257 of record JAKOWB010000254.1, read on the forward strand.
AGATCACGACTACTTCGCCCGAGGCCCAGCTCTGGTTCGATCGCGGCCTGGTCTGGTGCTACGCCTACCATCACGAGGAAGCGATCGCCTGCTTCAAGCAGGCGCTGGAGCAGGACCCCGACTGCGCCATGGCGCACTGGGGCGTCGCCTACGCGCTGGGGCCGAACTACAACTTCGAATGGCGGCACATGGACCCGGAGGGCAAGGCCGCCGTCCTGGCCGGTGCCTATGACGCGACGCAGGCCGCGCTGGCCCTGGCCGACAGGGTCGCGGCGCCGGAACGCGCGCTGATCGAGGCGCTCGCGGCCCGCTATCCGCAGCGCGCGACGATCGAGGACCAGGCGCCCTGGAACGATGCCTTCGCCGCCGCGATGAAGTCCGTCTTCGTCGCCCATCCCAGCGACATCGACATCGCCACGATCTACGCCGAGTCGATCCTGAACCAGACGCCCTGGAGGATGTGGGACCTGAAGACCGGCGGCGTGGCCGCCGGCGCGGGAACGCTCGAGGCGCAGGCCGTGCTGGAGAAGTTCATCGATTTCGACCCGGCGGCGAAGCGCCATCCGGGCATCCTCCATCTCTATGTCCACCTGATGGAGATGTCGCCGACGCCCGAGAAGGCGCTGGTCGCCGGCGACTTCCTGCGCGACCTGGTGCCGGACGCGGGCCACCTGATCCACATGCCGACGCATATCGACATCCAGTGCGGCGAGTACCGCGACACGCTCTACTGGAACCAGCGGGGGATCGAGGCCGACCTGCGGATCGCCGAGCGGCAGGGGCGGATGAATTTCTATACCGCCTACCGCGTGCACAACTATCACTTCGCGATCTACGGGGCGATGTTCCTGGGCCAGTACGCGCCGGCCATCGCCGCCGCCAAGGAGATGATCCAGGAGATCCCCGAAGCGCTGCTTCGCGTACCCTCCCCGCCGATGGCCGATTTCCTGGAGAGCTACATCTCCATGAAGGTCCACGTCATGATCCGCTTCGGCCGCTGGCGTCAGCTGATCAAGGAGCCGCTGCCCACGGACCCGGACCTCTACTGCTACACCACGGCGTCGATCCACTACGCCCGCGGCGTCGCGCACGCCGCGCTCGGCGATGTCGCCGCGGCGGAGACGGAGAAGGCGCTGTTCCACGCCGCCTGCGAGCGGGTGCCGGAGAGCCGCCTGCTGCACAACAACGTCTGTCGCGATCTGCTGAAGATCGCCGCCGAGATGCTGGAGGGCGAGATCGAGTATCGGAAGGGCAACTTCGACGCCGCCTTCGCGCACCTGCGTCGCGGCGTGGAGCTGGACGACGCCCTGCCCTACGACGAGCCCTGGGGCTGGATCCAGCCCGTCCGGCACGCCCTCGGCGCGCTGCTGCTGGAGCAGGGCCGGGTCGACGAGGCCGAGGTGATCTATCGCGAGGACCTGGGCCTTGCCGGCAAGCTGCCGCGCGCCTGCATCCACCCGGACAACATCTGGAGCCTCAAGGGCCTGGACGAATGCCTGGCCCGCCGCGGCGCGCGCGACACGGCCGAGGGCAGGCTGATCAGCCAGCGCCTCACCTATGCCGCGGCCCGCTCCGACCTGCCGGTCGGCGCCTCCTGCCACTGCGCACAGGCGGCGATGGCGGCGGAGTAGGCTCCGGGGACCTAGCGTACGTAGTGCAGCTTGTCGAAGCGCCGGCGGAAGGCCGTGACCTCGGGCGCCACCGCTTCCGGTGCCTCGCCCCTGGCCAGCACCCGGGCGAGGAAGTCGGCCACCGCCGGCATGTCCGCGGGCGCCATGCCCCAGCGCGGCAGCTCGGTGGTGCCGAGCCGCAGGCCGTTCACGTCGCCCGGCACCGGGTCGATCGGCAGGCCGATGCCGCAGGTCAGCAGGTTGGCGCGGCGCAGCAGCTTGGCCGCCGCCTGGCCGCCGCCCCAGCGCGCGGCCGGCAGGGCGCACTGGTGGCTACGGGTATAGCCCTCGACCGTGCGGTAGGGTGCGATGCCGGCGGCGGCCAGTTCCTCGGCCAGGACGGCGGCGCACTCCACCATGGCGCGGCCATAAGCCTGGCCGTGGTCGCGCCAGTCCAGCAGCGTCATGGCCAGGGCCGCGGTCTTACCCAGGTCGAAGTTGGCGGTGAGGCCGGGATAGGCGATGGCGTCCAGGCGCTGCGCCAGCTCGGCGTCGGCGCCGACGATCAGGCCCGAGGGCGGGCCGCCGAGCGACTTGTAGGTGCTCATGGTCATGACGTGCGCGCCCTCGGCCAGCGGCTGCTGCCAGGCCTTGCCGGCGATCAGGCCGGAGAGGTGCGCGGCGTCGAACAGCACCTTGGCGCCGACCCGGTCGGCGATCTCGCGGATCGCCGCGACCGGATGCGGCAGCAGGTTCAGGCTGCCGCCGATGGAGATGACCTTGGGGCGCAGCGCCAGGGCCTGCTCCTCCAGTCCCTTGAGGTCGACCGTGTAGCGGGCGGCGTCGACCGGCGCGTGCACGATCTTCAGGCCATAGAGCCCGGCGGCACCCGGCTGCTGGTGCGTCACATGCCCGCCGATCGACGGCGGCGGCACGATGATGGTGTCGCCCGGCTGCGCCGAGGCCATGAAGACGTAGAGGTTGGCCAGCGCGCCGGAGCCGACCCGCACCTCGACGTAGCGGGCGCCGAAGACCTCGGCCGCGAGCTGGCTGGCGATGACCTCGATCTTCTCGGCCGCCTCCAGCCCCATCTCGTACTTGTCGCCGGGATAGCCGAGCGAGGGCCGGCTGCCGAGGCCGGCGGCCAGCAGCGCCTCGGCCTTGGGGTTCATGGCGTTGGTGGCGGGGTTGAGGTTGATGCAGTCGGCCTCGTGGATCTGCTTGTTCTCGGCGGTGAGGCGCAGGATCTCGGCCTCCAGCTGGTCGCTGTCCTGCTGGTGCGCGGCGGCGGCGAGGCGCTGGATATAGCTCTCCGAGGCGGCCGGAACCCAGGCGCGCGGTGCGAGGCTGCTCATATTCCCTAACTCCCTGCGGCGATGCGGCGGGGGCCGCGGCCTTGTCGTGGCCGGCGAAGGTGCCACATCCTGAGCGGGGCTGCTCCCCTGACGAGAGAGGCCGGGCCATGCAGGACACACAGACCGCCTGTCCGCTTCCGGGCACCGAGGCGCCGGCGCTGACCACCTTCTACAACGGCGCCTGCCCGGTCTGCCGGGCGGAGATGACCAGCTACCGCCGCCAGGCCGAGGCCAAGGGCCTGCCGCTGGCCTTCCGCGACGTGGCCGAGGACGGGGCGGAGGCCGCAGCCCTCGGCATCACCCCCGACCGGGCGCTGC
>JAKOWB010000260.1 GCA_029781795.1 Pseudomonadota bacterium
TGCAACAGCATCGGCTGGACCGAACACGTCGGCGTGATGCGTGGCTTGGTGGAAGGACAGGTCAAACTCGGCGAGTGGAAGCAGCGCCTGCAGCGCGATCCGACCCTGCTGATGGAGGCCTACCTCGCCAGCGCGCAGGGCCAGAGCGCGCGCGCTCTTGTCGCGCCGCGATGAAGATCACGTTCAAGCTCTACGCCAGCCTCACGCACTACCTGCCCGCCGAGCGCCGCTACGACAACCGCATGCCGCTCGAGCTGCCCGAGGGCAGCGCGGTGGCCCAGGCCATCGAGCCTTTCGGCCTGCCGGCCAAGCAGGTGCATCTGGTGCTGGTCAACGGCAGCTACGTGCCGCCCGAGCAGCGCCTGTCGCACGTGCTGCACGAGGGCGACGTGCTGGCCATCTGGCCGCCCATCGCAGGTGGGTGAGGCCGGACGAGAGACCGTCCCTGCGGACGGTTTCTCGCCTGCCGAACGGGCCGGGCATGCAGGCCCGGCCCTGGGGGACGTCTGATCGACAGAGAAATGGGGGCCGCGTATCCCGCCGGCTTCGAGCGGGAGATGGGCTGTACCGAGGCCGAACTGCTGCGCTGGCTGCCCGGCGCGGTGAACGGCCGTGCGCTGACGCTGCGGCCGCGCTCGGCCGAAGTCGCCATCGGCAGCGGCCGCCTCGCGCTCGCCTGGCGTGAGTTGCCGCCGCGCCGCATCGCGCTGATGAGCATGCCGCGCCTGGCGATCGTCTTCCGCTTCGAGGGCGTCGACGCAGGCGAGCGGCAGGCCTTCATGCGCTACTTCGACCTGTACACGCAGCGCGGCGGCGGTTGAGACAATCGCCGCATGTCATCGTCTTCCGACAGCGCCGCGGGCACACGTCCGCTGGCCATCGCGTTCGCCGGTCTGCTCTCGCTGGCCATCGCCATGGGCATCGGCCGCTTCGCCTTCACGCCGCTGCTGCCCATGATGCTGCACGACGGCGTCGTCGACCTGGGCGGCGCCAGCTGGCTGGCCACCGCCAACTACCTCGGCTACTGGCTCGGCGCGATGGCCTGCGCGCTGCAGCCCACGCTGTGGCGGCGCTGGGGCCTGCGCCGGCCGCTG
>JAKOWB010000273.1 GCA_029781795.1 Pseudomonadota bacterium
GGTCTGCCTGGTGCCGGGCGGCGCGCACCCCTCCTACGCGCAGGGCTACTACGAGCGCGACAATCGCTTCTACAAGCTGTGGGACGAGGTCTCGCGCGACCGCGAGAGCTTCAGGGCCTGGATGCAGCGCCACGTCATGGACACGGCGGACTTCGCCGAATACCGCCGCGTGCTGGCCGAGAGCCAGCGGGAGAGGGCCGCCTGATGAGCGATCAAGGCTACAGCGCCGCCGAGATGATGACGGTGGCGGCGGCACGCCGCCTGAAGAACGGCACGGTCTGCTTCGTCGGCATCGGCCTGCCCTCGACCGCGGCCAACCTGGCGCGGCTGACCCACGCGCCGGACGTCGTGCTGATCTACGAGTCCGGTCCGATCGGCGCCAAGCCCTCGGTGCTGCCGTTGTCCATCGGCGACGGCGAACTGGCGCTGACCGCCGACACCGTGGTCTCGACGCCCGAGATCTTCCGCTACTGGCTGCAGGGCGGGCGGATCAACGTCGGCTTCCTCGGCGCGGCGCAGATCGACCGCTTCGCCAACATCAACACCACCGTCATCGGCCCCTACGACAAGCCCAAGGTGCGCCTGCCCGGTGCCGGCGGCGCGCCGGAGATCGCCGCGCTCGCCGGCGAGGTGCTGATCGTGCTGAAGCAGAACGCCAAGACCTTCATCGACAAGCTGGATTTCATCACCTCGGCCGGCTTCCTGGACGGCGGCGATTCCCGCGCGAAGGCGGGGATGCCGGGCAAGGGCCCGGTGGCGGTGATTACCGACCTCGGCATCCTCACCCCCGACCCGGTGACGCGGGAGTTGACGCTGACGCAGCTGCATCCAGGCGTGACGGTGGAGGAGGTGAAGGCCGCGACCGGCTGGGACCTGCGCGTCGCCAACGACCTGGCGACGACCGAGCCGCCGACGGCGGAGGAGCTGGCCGCGCTGCGCGCCTTGAAGCAGCGCACGGCCGAAGCGCACGGCGAGGTGGCGGCATGAGCCTGCGCGAAGCCTTCATCTGCGACGCGGCGCGCACGCCGATCGGCCGCTTCGGCGGCGCGCTGGCCTCGGTCCGC
>JAKOWB010000130.1 GCA_029781795.1 Pseudomonadota bacterium
GCAGCCGAGCCAGGCGGCGGTCGTCGAAGGCGCCGACGCACACCCGATGCAGCGCCGAGGTCCGTCGCAGGGTCGTGGCCAGGGCCGGGACGGCGGCGTCAGTCACGTACTCGGCATAGGCGGCGTCGAGGCCGAGCAGAACGTCGCCGGGCAGGCCGTCGATCAGCCGCTGCATCTCGCCCGAGGAGACCAGGCTGCCGGTCGGATTGTTGGGATTGGCGAGGTAGAGGATCCGCGTGCGGTCGGTGACGCGCGCCAGCAGCGCGTCGACGTCGGCCGTGAGGTTCTTCTCCGGCGCCGTCACCGGGGTCGCGCCCACGGTCTTGGCGGCGATCGGGTACATGAGGAAGCCGTGCGCCGAATAGAGCACCTCGTCGCCCGGCCCGGCATAGGCCTTGGTCAGCAGCGCGATCAGCTCGTCCGAACCGGCGCCGCAGACGATCTGCGCCGCTTCCAGCCCCTCGGCCGCGGCGATAGCGTGGCGCAGCTCGTCGGCGCTGCCGTCGGGATAGCGGTGCAGCTCGCCCTCCTCCGCCCGGTAGGCGGCGATGGCGGCGGCGCTGGCGCCCAGCGGGTTCTCGTTCGAGGCCAGGCGGATGGTGCGGTTGGCGCCTGGCGCGCGATGCTCGCCGCCGACGTAGGCGGCGATGTCCATGATGCCAGGGCGCGGGCGCGGGGCCAGCGAGGTCATGCCTTCTCTCCCGCCAGCGCCGCCGGGGCGAAGGGCACGGCGTAGCTGCCGATCACCAGCACCTGGGCAATGCCCTCGGTGCCGGCCACGGCATCGATCGCGGCGCCGTCGGGCTCCACGAAGCCCTCGACCTCGACCAGCTGCTGGCCGTTCCAGCTCTGCATGTCGACAGCCTCCAGGCCGGCGGTCGCCAGGCGCCGCTTCAGGGTCGAGCGCGAAAGCTCGCCGCTGGTCTCGATCACCAGGTAGCTGCGGTCCTGCCCTGTCGCCTGGTTCGGTGCCAGGCTTACCACCAGGCCCTCGCGCAGCGGCGCCAGGCCGGGGGCGAAGGGCAGGCGGGCGACGATGCGCGGCACCGGGGGCGAACCGGCGCTGCTGCGGTGCGCGATGAGACGCCACCAGGGCTCCGCCTCCCCGATGCTGGGCAGCGGCAGGAGGGCGGCGGTGGCGCGCCCGTCGGCGACGGCGCGCAGCACCGAGGTCGCGGTCTCGTAGCTCTGGATCGGCGTCAGCGTGCCGTAGTGCTCGCGCGCCACGCCGACCAGGGCGTCGTCGACGTCGGCGTCCTCGGCGCGGCTGGCCAGCACGGCGATGGCGAAGCTGCCCTGCAGCGAGGTGTTGGCCGAGATGATCTCGCGCCAGATGCGGGCGACCACGGCCTTGGGGAAGGGCCCGCTGTGGCGGCCGATCAGGCGGCGCAGGATCGCGGCCTCGCGCGCCGGGCGCAGCGCCACGCCGTCCGCCGGCTTGGAAGCGGCGACACGGCCGGTCAGCGTGACCCGCCGCATCAGCAGGTCATGCAGCGCATCGTCGATGGCATCGATCTCGCGGCGGAGATCGGCAAGCTCAATCTTGTCGGCGGGCAACCCCGGATCCCTCATGGCGGCGGGGCCGGCCGGTGGCCCCCTGGAAAGCGGGCCTAGTGATAGTCGGGGGATGGTGCCCTCGCAAGGGCCGAGCCGTCGCGGCCGCCCGGCTGCCGCCGGGGCAAGAAATCCTTGCCCCGACAAAGGCTCCGCGAACATTGACAGGGGCCCCTAGCGGTCCCTAGCTATGGCCCGCAGCAATCCGTTTGGAAGGCCCTTCCGTCCCATGCCCGCCCAGCCAGAGGTCGTCAGCCGCCTGCCGGCGCCCGGCGCCGCCCTGCCAGGCCACCGCCTGGTGCTGGGCCGCGAGCAGGCGCTGCAGCTGGACTGCGGCATCGCGCTCTGGCCGGTGACCGTGGCCTACCAGACCTACGGCACGCTGAATGCCGACAAGTCCAACGCCATCCTGGTCTGCCATGCGCTGACCGGCGACCAGTTCGCCGCCGAGACCCACCCGGTCACCGGGCGGCCCGGCTGGTGGACCCTGATGGTCGGTCCCGGCCGGCCGATCGACACCGAGCGCTTCTTCGTCATCTGCGTGAACGTGCTGGGCGGCTGCATGGGCACCACCGGCCCGCGCGACATCAACCCGGCGACCGGCGCGCCCTGGGCACTGGACTTCCCGGTCATCACCATCGGCGACATGGTGCGCGCGCAGAAGGCCGTGGTGGATCACCTCGGCATCGGCAAGCTGCTGGCCGTGATGGGCGGCTCGATGGGCGGCATGCAGGTGCTGCAGTGGGCCGCGAGCTATCCGGACCGCCTGGTGGCGGCGCTGCCGATCGCCTGCTCGGCGCGGCACACGGCGCAGAACATCGCCTTCGACGAGGTCGGGCGCCAGGCCATCATGGCCGACCCCGAGTGGCGCGGCGGGCGCTATCTGGCCGAGGGCACGGTGCCGCGCCGCGGCCTGTCGGTGGCACGCATGACGGCGCACATCACCTACCTCTCGGAGCCGGCGCTGCACCGCAAGTTCGGTCGCAACCTGCAGGACAGGAGCCGCGTCACCTTCGGCTTCGACGCCGACTTCCAGGTGGAAAGCTACCTGCGCCACCAGGGCTCCAGCTTCGTCGACCGCTTCGACGCCAACTCCTATCTCTACATCACCCGCGCCATGGACTACTTCGACCTGGCGGCGCAGCACGGCGGGCAGCTCGCGCGTGCCTTCAAGGACACGGCGGTGCGCTTCTGCCTGGCCTCCTTCACCTCGGACTGGCTCTTCCCGACGGCGGAGTCCAAGGCCATCGTGCGGGCGCTGAACGCCGCCGCCGCCGACGTCTCCTTCGTCGAGATCGAGAGCGACGCCGGGCACGACGCCTTCCTGCTGAACGAGCCGGAGTTCCTCGGCACGGTGCACGCCTTCATCAACGGCTGCTGCGAGCGCCTGGGCCTGCCCACCGGCGAGCTGCGCGACGACCCGGCGCTGCCCGATCCCGCCAAGGACCGCATCTCGTGAACGCGCCGACGCGCCTGCCTACCCTGGCCCAGCGCCCCGACCTCGCCGCCATCGCGGCGATGATCGAGCCGGGCAGCCGCGTGCTCGACATCGGCTGCGGCGACGGCCAGCTGCTGGAGTTCCTGGTGGCGACCAAGAACGTGGTCGGCCGCGGCATGGAGATCGAGCAGGAGGGCGTCAACGCCTCGGTGCGGCGCGGCCTCTCGGTCGTGCAGGGCGATGCCGACTTCGACCTGGGCGACTATCCCGACAACGCCTTCGACGTGGCGATCCTGTCGCTGACGCTGCAGGCGACGCGCGCGCCCGACAAGGTGCTGGCCGAGCTGGTGCGCATCGGCCGCCGCGCCGTGGTCTCCTTCCCCAACTTCGGCCACTGGGCGGTGCGCCTGCACCTGCTGTTCCAGGGCCGCATGCCGATGACGGCGACGCTGCCGCGCGGCTGGTACGAGACCGAGAACATCCACCTCTGCACCATCCGCGACTTCGTCGACATGGCCGGGCGCCTCGGCCTCAAGGTCGAGCGCGCGCTGACCCTGGACGGGCAGTCGCGGCTGAAGCCGATCCGCGCCATGCGCATGGCCAACCTTTTCGGCCAGACCGGGCTCTTCGTCCTGACGAAGGGCTAGAGTCCCTCCTCCTCCCGCTTCAGCGCCGGCAACAGGCCGAGCTGCGGGCGGCGGCGCGACAGGGCCGGCGCCGCGCCGGTCGGGGCATAGAGCTGCTTCTGCGCCTCGATCAGGTGCACGCCGGCGCCGCGATAGATCAGACGGTGACCCAGCCGCTCCAGCAGGTTCGCCGACTTCAGCAGCCAGCGCCGGGCATAGGGCGGCAGGTAGAGCGCGCGGTCCCAGCGTGTCGGGGTGAAGAGCTGCTCGCGCAGCAGCGACTGCAGCTGGTCCAGCGAATAGGGCCGGCCCCAGCCGAAGGGTGTGCTGTCGCTGCGCGCCCAGGCGCCGCGCCGGCCGGGGACGACGAAGAGCACCCTCCCCTCGCCCGCGGTGACGCGCCAGAGCTCGCGCAGCAGCAGGCGGGTGTTCTCGCTGTGCTCCAGCGCGTGCACCACCAGCACCCGGTCGAAGGCCAGGTCCGGAAAGGGCAGCGCGTCCTCCTCGGTCAGGCAGGTGACGGCCGGGCCCTCCTCCGGCCAGGCCAGCACGCCCTGGCGCGCCGGCATGGCGGCCAGCGCCACCTGCGCCTCGTCGCGATAGGGCCTGAGGTAGGGCACGGCATAGCCGTAGCCCAGCAGGCGGCGGCCGCTGAGGTCGGGCCAGAGGCTGCGGACCGACTGCAGCACGATGCGCCGCGCCACCTGGCCCAGCCGGCTGGCGTAGAAATTGCGCAGGTCCACCACGTCATGCCACATGGGTCCGCACTCTAGCGGGCGCTGGGTCGCAGGCAAGCCATCCGGGGCAAGGCGTGGCGCGACGCCGCCGCCCTGCCCTAGTCTCGGCCGGCATGGCCCCTTCCACCGACCGTCCCGCGCGCTGGCTGCTCTGGCTGCTGATCGGCCTGACGCTGCTGCGCCTGCTGGTCGGCGGCCTCATGGGCCTGACCGACGACGAGGCCTACTACCGCCTCTGGAGCCTGGCACCGGACTGGGGCTACCTGGACCATCCGCCGCTGGTCGCCTGGCTCATGTGGCTCGGCCGGCAGCTCGCCGGAGACACGGCGCTGGGCCTGAGGCTGCTGAATCCGCTGCTGGCGCTGGCCGGCTCCTTTGCCCTCTGGCGCGCCGCGCGCCTGCTGTTCGACGCCCGCGTCGCCGACCGCGCCTTGCTGCTGTTCCAGGCCTGCCCGCTGGTCGGCATCGGCACGGTGATCCTGACGCCGGACAGCGGCGCGGTGCTGGCCTGGGTGCTGGCGCTCTGGAGCCTGGCCGAGTTCACCAGCCGACGCGACGCGCGCTGGCTGCTGCTGACCGGCCTGGCCGCCGGCATCGGCCTCTTGTCCAAGTACACCGTGCTGGGACTCGGCGCCGGCATCCTGCTGTGGCTGGCGTGGCACCGCGACCTGCACCGCACGTTCCGCCGCTGGCCACTATGGGCCGGCGGCGCCGTCGCGCTGCTGCTCTTCCTGCCGGTGCTGCTGTGGAACCAGGCGCACGACTGGATCTCGTACCACAAGCAATTCGGCCAGCTCGCCGACTGGTCGGACCTCGGCCTCGGCAACCTCGGCCAGCTGATCGGCGTGACGGTGCTGTCGCTGGGCCTGCTGCCGGCGCCACTGGCAGCCTGGGGCTTCTGGCACGGCATCAGGTCCGCCGATCCGCGCCGGACCCTGATCCCGCTGCTGTCGCTGCCCTTCGCGCTCTTCCTGCTGGTGCACTCGCTGCACGACCTGGTGCTGGGGCAATGGTCGGCGCCGCTCTATCCCGGCTTCGCCATCCTCGCCGCCTGGGGCCTCGCGGCCTGGGAGGAGAACGCCGGCCTCCGGCGCCGCTGGGCACATGCCACCTTGCGCCTGGGCGTGCCGGCCTGCTTCGCCGTGGTCTTCCTGCTCTATGCCTACGTCGCCGTGCCGGGCTTCCCGGTGCTGGACCGCAAGGAGACGACCTCGCAGACCCGTGGCTGGCCCGCCGTCGCCGCCGAGGTGCGCGACTGGATGGAGCGCAGTGGCGCCACCTGGATCGCCACGCACGGCTACGCCACGACCGGGCAGCTCGCCTTCCGCCTGCCCGACCTGCCGGTGCTGCAGCTCGACGAGCGCAGCCGCTATCTCAACGTCCCGCCGCCGCCGCGAGCCGTCTGGGGCCAGCCCGCGCTCTTCGTCGAGATCGAGCGCCTGGCCACCTTGCCGCCGTTGAAGCGGCGCTTCCGGCATGTCGAATTCCTGGGCACCATCGAGCGGCGCGAGGGACCGAAGGTCATCCGGGTCTACACCGTCTATCTGCTGGCCGATCCGAAGGGCAATCCGCTGAACAATCCCATCCGCGACCTGCAGTGAGCGTCGCTGCCGCCCCCGGCCAGATGGATTACGCTACCGGGTGCGTCGCGGGGGACATCTGTTGAGCAGCCAGATCGACATCGACGCCGACGCGGCGCGCTGGGCCTTGCGCGGAGGCGGCGCGCGCCGGCGCTTCCTGTTGCTGACCCTGGCCGCGCTGCTGCTGGCCGGGCTTGCGCTGGGCCGGCTGGCGGACGCGATGGGCTGGCACCGCGACGGCGGCCTGCTCGACGCCAAGCTGGCGCTGCTGCGGCAGGCCGGTCCGGCCGAGATCTACTTCGTCGGCACCAGCCACGTGCTGCGCGACGTGGACCCGGCCCTGGTCGATGCCGCCCTGGCGGATGCCGGCTGCCAGGGACGCAGCGTCAACCTGGCGTCGGGCGGCGCCAAGATCCAGGACATCGCCCTCGTCATCGACGCCATCGCCGGGCAGCAGCCGCCCGGCCGCATCGTGGTGACCGAGGGCGACGGCTTCCGCATCGAGGAACTGGACGACGGCCCGCCCGGCAGCCAGGTCGGTTCCACCGCCTCGTTGCGCCCCGGCTACCTGCCGCTGGTGATCGCCGCGCTGGAGATCCGCGGTCAGCCGCGGCTGGAGGCGGCGGCGTTCCTCGCCGCCGCGCTGCGCCACGCCCTGGGCTGGCACCGCCTCTACGAGGCGCTGGGCGCGCCGGGCCGCGTCTATGTGGAAACGGCGCCGCCGCTGCTCTTCACCCAGCGCGGCTTCCTCGCCTCCGAGCAGGACGAACCGCAGTTCCGCAACTACCGTCGCGCCAGGTTCCTCGAACGCCTGCCGCAGCTCGCCACGCCCGAGGCGCTGGCCAGCGCCTATGCCGACCTGCGGACGCCGGCGCCTGAGAAGGCAGAGACCGCCCTGGCGCTGGTGCGGCGGATCGAGGCGGGCGGCAACCGCCCGGTCCTGCTGCTGCTGCCGCAGTTCGACGGCATGGCGGCGATCGCGGCGCGCAACGCGCTGCGCCTCAGGCCCGAGCTGCCGGCCGTGGACCTGGCGCTGGACCAGGAGGCGCTGCCCTTCCCCGACCCGGCCTTCTTCTTCGACACCAACCACGCGACGCTGAAGGGCGCGCGCATCCTCAGCCGGCAGGTCGGGCTCGGCCTCTGCCTGCTGATGAAGTCGGGCGGTCTCTAGGCCATGCTCTTCACCGAAGGCGCCTTCGCCGTCCTGCTCGCCGTGCTGCTGCTGCTCTACTGGTGGCGGCAGGGGCTGACGCAGCGCAAGCTCATCCTGCTGGCCGGCAGCTATCTCTTCTACGGCTGGTGGGACTGGCGCTTCTGCGGCCTGCTGCTGCTCTCCAGCGTCGTCGACTACGCCGCGGCGCTGTGGCTTGAGGACCACCGCGACCACCGGCGCCGGCGTCTGGCGCTCTGGCTCTCGATCGCGGTGAACCTGGCGATCCTCGGCAGCTTCAAGTACTTCGACTTCTTCGCCGAATCCTTCGCCGAGCTGATGCAGGCGCTGGGCCTGCCGATGCAGCCCTGGCTGATCGCCGTGCTGCTGCCGCCGGGCCTCAGCTTCTACACCTTCCAGTCGATGTCCTACACGCTCGACGTCTATGACGGCCGGGTGCGGGCACGGCGCTCGCTGCTCGACGTGCTGCTCTACGTCGCCTTCTTCCCGCAACTCGTCGCCGGGCCGATCCTGCGCGCCGGGGAGTTCCTGCCGCAGCTCGACCGGCGGATGACAGCGGCCGACGTGCCGCTCACCGCCTGCGCCCTGCTCTTCCTGGTCGGCCTCTTCAAGAAGACCGTGGTGGCCGACAACATCGGCCTGGCCATCGATCCGGTCTGGGCGGCGCCGGAGCAGTACGACTCAGGCTCGCTCTGGCTCGCCATGCTGCTGTTCCGCATCCAGCTCTACTGCGACTTCTCGGGCTACTCCGAGATGGCGATCGCCACGGCGGGGCTCTTCGGCTTCCGCCTGCCGTGGAACTTCGACGCGCCGCTGCTGGCGCGGAACATGGCCGACTACTGGCGGCGCTGGCACATCACGCTGGCCGCCTGGTTCCGCGACTACGTCTATTTCCGCCTGCCCTTCCGCCAGGAAGGCTGGTCGGTCTATCGCAACCTCGCCATCACCATGGCACTGGTCGGCCTGTGGCATGGCGCGGGCTGGAGCTTCGTGGTCTGGGGCCTGGCGCAGGGCGCCGGCCTGGTCCTGCTGATCGCGCTCAGGCGCAACGGCATTCGCCTGAAGCTGCCGTTCGCGGCGGCCTTCGCCATCACCTTCACCTACGGTACGCTCTGCATCTCCTTCTTCCGCGCCGGCTCGGTCGGACGGGCGCTGGAGGCGATCGGCGGCAGCCTGGCCTTGAGCCCGGCCGGCACGGCGACGCTGGGCTGGCTGCCCTGGCTGGCCTTCGCGCTGCTGGCGACGACGCACGTCGCCTGGCGCCGCTGGCGGCTCGGCGAGCGCATCCTCGCGCTGCCGCCGCTGTGGCAGGCGCTGCTCTACGGCGCGGCCGCGGCCGTCACCGCCGGGCTGATGCCCTATGGCACCCGCCCCTTCTACTACTTCCAGTTCTAGGCCCGCCCGCCCGATCCAGTCGTCAGGCCGCGGCGTGGATGCCGGCGGCCTTCACGTCGGCGCCGACATAGGGCTCGAACTGCTTGAAGTTCGCCTCGAAGCGGCGGGTCAGCTCGCGCACCACCTGGTCATAGGCCTGCTTGTCCTGCCAGGTCGAGCGCGGGTTCAGCACCTCGCTCGGCACCTCGGGGCAGGCCTCGGGGATGTGCAGGCCGAACTGCGGATGCGGGCTGGTCGGCACGGCGTTCAGGCGCCCGTCGAGCGCGGCGCGCACCATCGCCCGGGTATAGGCGATGCGCATGCGGCTGCCGGTGCCATAGCTGCCGCCGGTCCAGCCGGTGTTGACCAGCCAGCACTTGGCGCCGGTCTCGGCCATCTTGCGGCCCAGCATCCCGGCATAGACCGAGGGGTGGCGCGGCATGAAGGGCGCGCCGAAGCAGGTGGAGAAGGTGGCCGAAGGCTCGCTGCCCATGCCCTTCTCGGTACCGGCGACGCGCGCCGTGTAGCCCGAGAGGAAGTGGTACATGGCCTGGTCGGGGGTGAGCTGCGAGATCGGCGGCATGACGCCGAAGGCGTCGGCCGTCAGCATCACGATGTTCCTCGGCAGGCCGCCGACACCGGTCTGGCTGGCGTTGGGAATGAAGTCCAGCGGATAGGAGGCGCGCGTGTTCTCGGCGTGGCGCGCGTCGTCGAGGTCGAGGATCCGCGTGTCGGGATCCATCACCACGTTCTCCAGGATGGTGCCGAAGCGGCCGGTGGTGGCGAAGATCTCGGGCTCGGCCTCGGCCGAGAGCTTGATCACCTTGGCGTAGCAGCCGCCCTCGAAGTTGAAGACGCCCTTGCCGGTCCAGCCGTGCTCGTCGTCACCGATCAAGGTGCGGCTGCTGTCGGCCGACAAGGTCGTCTTGCCGGTGCCCGAGAGGCCGAAGAAGATCGCCGTGTCGCCCTTCTGCCCGACGTTGGCCGAGCAGTGCATCGGCAGCACGTCGCGCTCGGGCAACAGGTAGTTGAGGATCGAGAAGACCGACTTCTTGATCTCGCCGGCATAGATCGTCCCGCCGATCAGCACCATGCGGCGGGCGAAGTTCAGCACGATGAAGCATTCGCTGTTGGTGCCGTCGCTCGCCGGGTCGGCCTGCAGGTAGGGCGCGTGCAGGATGGTGAAGGCGGGCTGGAAGTTGCGCAGTGCGCCGGCATCCTCGCCGCGCTTCATCGGGTCGATGAACATGTTGCGCGCGAAGAGCGCGTGCCAGGGGCTCTCGCTCACCACGCGGATCGGCAGCCGGTAGTCGACGTCGGCGCCGGCGTAGAGGTCCTGGACGTAGAGATCCCTGGCCTGGAAATAGGCGGCGACCTTGGCGTGGAGGCGCTCGAAGCGCTCCTCGCTCATCGCCACGTTGACCTTGCCCCAGTTGATCTTGTCGTGGCTCGAGGGTTCGTCGACGATGAATTTGTCGTTGGGCGAGCGGCCGGTGTACTGGCCGGTCATCACGACCAGCGCGCCGCCTTCGGCGACGCGACCCTCGCCGCGCCGGATCGTGTGCTCGTAGAGCGCCGGGGCACCGAGGTTCCACCAGACCGCGCCACGGGTCTTGAGGCCGGCCTCGCCGAGGCCATGGCGGCTCACGACCGTGCCGCGCTCGTTATCGCGTTTGTCCACCTGCGCTCGCTCCCTGCTTCCGGGTGGGCTGGCCCCCACCCCTCTGTGGCGTTGGGTTGTAACGTTACAGAGCGACGGCCGCCAAGGGCCAAGGGTCGCAGCGCATGGCCCCTATTCTCCTGTGGATATCTCCGCCGGGGAGAGCCAGGCGATGCGCCCGAAGCCGGCGACGAAATGCGCCGCGGCCGGCACCAGGCGGTAGAGATTGAAGTCCCTGAAGTCGAGGTAACGGCGACTGCCGGGATGGCGTTCCGCGTAGTGCTGCTTCAGCGCCGGGTCGGCCGACTCGAGCTGCCCCAGCAGGGTCAGGCGCGGGCCGGTCAGCGGCTCGGCCAGTCCCTGGGTGCCGTCGAGCAGCAGCGAGGCGGCCGGATCGGCCTTGAGGTTGCGGGTATGATCGGCGAGGTCCGACAGCAGCAGCAGCGGCGTCAGGCGCGCTTCCTCCCAGGCCAGCATGACCAGCGAGGCATAGGGGTGGCCGGGCGCCAGCCCCGGCTGGTCGCTCCGCGCCAGGCGGGTGGCGAGGATGCCGCGGTCGAGCGACAGCGCCAGGGCCCGCGCCTCGGCGCCCAGCGACGGGGTCTTGGAAGGGTCTTCGGACATGGGCGGACGCTGCCGGCGCAGCCCCCGGGGGTCAAGCCCGCTGCCACAATAAGGCCCCGAAGCCGCCATGCCCTCGCACCGGCTCCATAACAAGCATCTGGACAAACGCTGGCTTAGGAGGGCAGGTCTGCCATGTCCATGGATGTCCGGGCGGTTTCCGCCCACAACCCCAACGCCGTGCACCCGGGGGCCCTGATGACGCAGCACACCATCGCGCTGGTCGACGACGACAAGAACATTCTGACCTCGGTCACCATCGCGCTGGAGGCCGAGGGCTACAAGGTCAAGACCTATACCGACGGCCACGAGGCGCTGCGCGCCCTCTCCACCGCGCCGGTCGACCTGGCGGTGCTCGACATCAAGATGCCCCGCATGGACGGCATGGAGCTGCTGCGCCGCATCCGCGAGACCTCGAGCCTGCCGGTCATCTTCCTCACCTCCAAGGACGACGAGGTGGACGAGGTGCTGGGCCTGCGCATGGGCGCCGACGACTACATCAAGAAGCCCTTCTCGCAGCGCCTGCTGGTGGAGCGCATCCGCTCCCTGCTGCGCCGCGGCCAGGCCGACAAGCCCGAGGAGGGCGGCGCCGTCGCCGAGGCGCCGATCGTCAAGGGCGAGCTGATGCTCGACTCGACGCGCCATCTCTGCACCTGGAAGGGCCAGCACGTGCAGCTGACGGTGACCGAGTTCCTGATCCTCAAGGCGCTGGCCAGCCGCCCGGGCCACGTGAAGAACCGCGACCAACTGATGGACGCGGCCTATGGCGAGCACATCTATGTCGACGACCGCACCATCGACAGCCACATCAAGCGGCTGCGCAAGAAGTTCAAGCAGGCCGACGACGACTTCAACCAGATCGAGACGCTCTACGGCGTCGGCTACCGCTACAAGGAAGGCTAGGCCGCGGCCCTGCGGCGCGGTCCGTCAGGGAAACTGCACCAGCCCGCGCAGGATCACCGCGCGCTGCGGTGCAGGCGCCGCCAGCAGGCTGTCCAGGATGGCCAGCGCCACGGTGCAGTAGCGCTGTGGGTCCTGCTCCGGGTGCTGCAGCAGCGCACGGTCGCTTTCGACCAGGATGCCGCTGTCCCAGACCTGCCTGGCCAGCCGGCTCCAGGCGGCATCGTAGTCCGCCTGGCTGACCGGCGGCGCGGGGGCGCGAGCGACCGACAGGAACACCAGCGCCAGCGTCTGCGCGATCCGGTCGCCCAGCTCCATCTGCAGTCTCTCGTCCAGGCCGAGCAGCATGTCGTCGGGCGACAGCAGGCTGCGGCAGGCCCGCGGATCGGCCGCGCGCTGCGCACCGATGGTGTCGTGCAGGATGTGGAAGAACCGCAGCAGCACCGCGTCGGCGGCGCGCGGCAGCGCGACTTCCAGCGCCGCCGCGGCGCCCGCGCTGGACAGCCGCTCGATCGCCAGGTCGTCGGCGCCGGCCTCGAAGGCGTCGAAGATCGCGGCGCTGAGCCGCCGGTAGTCCGCGGGATAGGCCACCGCCATGGCCAGGAACAAGGGCTCGTTGAGGAAGGCCCAGTCCGTCAGCGCGGCCGGTGCGCCGGCGACGCTGCTGGCCGCCTTGGCCGGGCCGCGGCCGGTCACCACGCCGGCCTGGCGCAACTCGTCCAGGCCCGGGTACCAGACGCGCTCGTGCGCCACCGCCAGCACCTTGTCGAGGAAGCCGACGGCGACGCCGTGGCGCAGCAGCCAATCGCGCATGATGTCGTTGCCATAGGCGGCGAGTACCTGGTTGCCGGCCATGGCCGCCATGGCCGGGGCAGCGGCGTGGAAGCCGAGCCGCGCGGTCGGCGCCAGCAGGCGCTGCTCGCCGGCGACGAACAGCAGGGTGCAGGCCGAGATGCAGGCCAGCGGCACATAGGTCGTCACCCGACGCTCCACCAGTAGATCGCCCGCGGCGATCGCGGCGCCGAGATTGCCCCCGGCGCTGGTCAGGCTGACCTGGCGGACCGCCGGCGCCGCTGCCAGTACCCGCCCGAGCGCGCCGGCCGATTCGTCGGTGACTTCGCCCAGGAACTCCAGGGTGCGTCCCTCGTCGAGCAGGGTGATGCGGTAGCGCGGGGCGAGGGCCGCCAGGTCCGCCGCGTCGGGCTCCGGCGGCGGCGTGGTCTCGACGGCGGCGCCGGGCGCACGCACCGCCGGATGGGCGCAGGCCACCAGACCCGGCAGCAGACACGCGCCGAGCAGCAGCGCCCGCAAGGCGGCGGCGGTCGTCCGTCGCACCCACATGCCGACATCATGGCCAGGAGGCCGCGACCCTCAAAGGCAATTTGCGCCCCCGCTGTCCGCGGAACCGGCCGCGCGGCCGGCGCGCTCGGCCCTCGCAGCGCACGGCGGCTGCCTGCTCAGTCGCTGCCGGCCTGCCGGTAGAGCGCCTTGGGCCAGCGGCGGTGCAGCCAGAACCAGTCCTCCGGCTTGGCCCGCACCCAGGTCTCCACCTCGGCGGTGATGCGGCGCGTGAGCTCCAGGGCATCGGCCTCGGCATCGCCGCTATCGGGCAGTTCCAGCGGCTCGGAGACGGTGAAGCGGAAGCGCGCGCCTTTCAGCCGCTCGATACGGCAGGTCACCACCACCGCCTTGAAGCGCAGCGCCAGCTTGGCCGGCGCGATGGCGGTCATGGCATCGTGCCCGAAGAAGGGCACGGCGACGCCGCGGTTCTGCTTCTGGTCGATCAGCACGGCGAGGTAGCCGTTGGAGCGCAGCACGTCGATGGCGCCGAGCGCCCCGGTGCCACCCTTGTCCAGGATGCGGGCGCCGCCGGTGCCGCGGATGAAGCGTACCACGCGGTC
Source organism: Pseudomonadota bacterium (assembly GCA_029781795.1). Classification (GTDB taxonomy): domain Bacteria; phylum Pseudomonadota; class Alphaproteobacteria; order Kiloniellales; family JACOMY01; genus JAKOWB01. The sequence continues at coordinate 13,563 of JAKOWB010000130.1, forward strand.
GACCAGCGGATTGTTGGGCGCCCGGGCGAAGGCGGTGAGGATCAGCCCTCGGCGGGCGGCATAGAGCGGCACCACCTCGAAGTTGCCGAGATGGGCGCCGAAGAAGATGCCGGGCTTCTTGGCTTGGAAGGCGGCGGCGATCGGCGCCTCGTTCACCATTTCGACGCGGCCGGAGTCGGGGTGGCTGATGCGGCCGAGGTGCGGGTACTCGAAGATGATGCGGCCCCAGTTGTCCCACATGCCGCGCACGATGCGCTCGCGCTCGGCCTTGGCGATGCCGGGGAAGGCGATCTCCAGCCCTTCGCGCGCACGCCGCGAGACCTTCAGGCGCGGGCCGATGCCGCGGCCGAGCCAGCCGCCGATACCCGAGGCGACGTCGATCGGCAGCAGCCTCAAGGTGCCGAGCAGCAGGAAGACCAGCGCGGCCTCGGCCGGGTGGCGGACGAAACGTTCGAACCAGGTGCGTCTAGTGCGGGCCAAGGAGGCTGTCCAGCAGTCGGTCGGGCGCGTTGCTATCGGCGAAGACGAGCTCAACCGCAAGGGCCTCGATGCCGCCGCGCGCGTCGGGCGGCAGTCGCGCCAGGTCCTTCGTCGTGGTGATCAGCGCCGCCCCGGCCGCCGCCGCCGCCGCCCTGAGCCGCGCCAGCTCGGCCGCGGCATAGACATGATGATCGGGGAAGCCCTCGCTTCCCACCACTTCGGCGCCCGCAGCGCGCAGCGTGGCGAAGAGCTTGTCCGGCCGGCCGATGCCGGCGAAGGCGAAGAGGCGCCGACCGGCGAGATCCGCCGCCACCGGGCGGACGTCCGCCCGCAGCAGCGGCCGCCGGGCGAGGCGCGGCGCAAGATTGGTCGCATCCTCGCCGATCAGCAGGCAGGCGTCGGCGCGCGCCAAGCCCTCGGCCAGACCCTCCCGCAGCGGCCCGGCGGGAATGCAGAGCCCGTTGCCGATGCCCTGCCCGCCGTCGAACACCAGCAGCGAGAGATCCTTGGCCAGGCGCGGATTCTGGAAGCCGTCGTCCATGACAATGACGTCACCCTGCCCGGCCGCCAGGGCCGCACCGGCGGCGCGATCGCGCGATACCACGGTCGGCCAGGCGGTGGCCAGCAGCAGCGGCTCGTCGCCCACCGCCGCCGCGTCGTGCCGGGCGGGGTCGACCAGCAGGGGTCCCGCCTCGCGCCCACCATAGCCGCGCGTCAGGAAGACCGGTCGCCGCCCGCGCGCGGCAAGGCGCGCCGCCAGCGCCAGCGCGGTCGGCGTCTTGCCGCTGCCGCCGGCCGTGAGATTGCCGACGCAGAGCACCGGACAGGCCGCCCGCGCCGGCCGGGCAGCGGCGCGGCGCAGGCGGCCGGCCAGGGCATAGGCCGCGCCGGCCGGCGCCAACAGCGCCGCCAGGGCGCCCCGCCGCTGCCAGAAGCCCGGCGCGCGCATGATCAGGATGACGAGATGGGGGCGGGTCTCCGGCGCGCCCGCTTGCGGCTCTTCGGCCGGCGGCCCAGGTCCTCGGCCGGCGGCACCGGCGGGCGGCCGCAGAGACGGTCGGCCTCGGCCGTCAGCTCGTTCAGGTCGCTCTCGAGCTGGCGGCGCGCCGCCTCGATCTCCTCCAGTCGCGCGTTGGCCGGCACCTGGATGGGCTGGCCGAACAGCAGGACACCGCGATTGAAGGGCCAGGCCAGCAGGAAGCGGTCCCAGGAGCCGAGCAGGCGGCCGCGCCGCACCGCGCCCGACACGGCGACCAGCGGCGCGCCGGTCGCCTGCGCCACCATGACGGCACCGCCCTTGGCCCGCATCAGCGGGCCGCGCGGGCCGTCCGGCGTGATGCCCACCACGTGGCCCTTGGCCAGCACCTCGCGCATCTCGCGCAGTGCCTCGCTGCCGCCACCCTGCGGTTTGCTGCCCGAACCGGTGATGACGGTCATGCCGAGGCCGCGCATGGCGCGGGCGATGAAGGCGCCGTCGCGATGGCCCGAGATCAGCATGTGGAAGCGACCGGGATCGGGGCCGAGCCAGGCGGCGCGCATGACCGAGAGGCGCCCGTGCCAGAAGCAGAAGACCCCGGCCCGGCCCTGGGTGAGCAGGCGCTCGACCTCGGCCGGCATCTGCCGCTGCCAGCGCGTGGTGCGCCAGATCAGCCAGATGTAGCGCGCCGCCAACCAGGCCAGGAAGGCCTGCATCCAGCTTCGCTTCAGCAGCCGCTTCGACAGGGCCATGGTCAGGCCTGGCGTCGAAGCGCCGCGGTGCGCGCCTCGCGCTCCTGCTCGGCGAACTGCTGGGCATAGAGGTGGGCATAGAGCCCGCCCTTGCGCAGCAGCTCTGCGTGGGTCCCCTGCTCGGCCACGCGGCCTTCGCGCAGCACGTAGATGAGATCGGCGTCGACCACGGTGGAGAGGCGGTGGGCGATGACCACCGTGGTGCGACCCTGCATCAGCATCTTCAGCGCCTGCTGCACGTGGCGCTCGGATTCGGTGTCGAGCGCGCTGGTCGCCTCGTCCAGCAGCAGGATCGGCGCGTTCTTCAGCATGGCGCGGGCGATGGCGATGCGCTGGCGCTGTCCGCCCGAGAGCTTCACGCCGCGCGGGCCGACCGGCGTATCGTAGCCCTTGGGCAGTTCCAGGATGAAGTCGTGCGCGCCGGCGTGGCGCGCCGCCTCCTCCACCTCGGCGTCGGTCGCGTCGGTACGGCCATAGGCGATGTTGGCGCGCACCGTCTCGTCGAACAGGATGACCTCCTGGCTGACCAGCGCCATGGCGCCGCGCAGCGAGGCCATGGTGACCCCGCGGATGTCCTGGCCGTCGATCAGCACCTGTCCATCGGTCACGTCGTAGAAGCGCGGCAGCAGGTTCAGGATGGTCGACTTGCCGGCGCCCGAGGGGCCGACCAGCGCGATGGTCTTGCCGGCCGGCGCACGCAGGTCGATGCCGTTCAGCGCCGGCGCGCCGGACTCGTACGAGAAGTGGACGTTCTCCAGCCGCACCTCGCCGCCCGCGACCGCGAGGGGCCGCGCCCCGGGCGCGTCGACGATGGTCGGCTGCAGGTCGAGGATGTGGAAGATGCGGTCGGCCGCCGCCAGGCCTTCCTGCAGGTTGGCGTTCAGCTTGGCCAGCCGCTTCACCGGGTCGTAGGCCAGCAGCAGCGCGGTGATGAAGGCGAAAAAGGCGCCCGGCGTCTGCGAGCCGTCCATCACCCGGTTGGTGCCATAGACGATGACGGCGACGATGGCGAAGCCGGCGAGGATCTCCATAATCGGCGACAACAGGTTGCGGGTCACCGAAGCCTTCTGCTGCAGGCGGAAGACCTCGTCGATCGCCTCGTCGGCGCGGCCGATCTCGTGCGGCTCCATGCCGTAGGCCTTGACGTGGCGCACGCCCTGGAAGGTCTCGTCCAGCAGCGTCGTGAGGCGCCCCATCATGGCCTGGGTATTGCCCGAGACCTTGCGCATGCGCTTGCCGATGCGGACGATCGGCAGCACCGCCGTCGGAAAGGCGAGGAACGAGATCGCCGCCAGCACCCAGTCCTGCCAGAACATCAGCCCGACCAGGGCGACCACGGTCAGCAGGTCGCGTCCGAAGCCGGTCAGCGTGGTCGACACGCCGTTGCGCAGCAGGCCGACGTCGTTGAGGAAGCGCGAGACCAGCGTGCCCGGCGAGGTGTTGTTGAAGAAGGCGAGGTCGGAGAGGATCAGCCGGCGATAGAGCGCCGACTGCAGGTCGGCGACGACGCGAAAGCCGGTGTAGCTCATCAGCACCGCCTCGCCGAAGGAGGCGAGGCCGCGCACCGCGAAGATACCCATCACCAGGATGGCCAGCACATAGAGCGCGTCGGGATCCTTGGCGCCGAAGGCCTCGTCGATCAGCGGCTGCATGATCTGCGCCATGCCGGCCGTGGTGATGGCGACCAGCACCATGCAGGCGATGGCCCCGGCGATGCGCCAGCGGTGCGGCCGCACATAGCCCTTCACCAGCCGCTTGACGAGGCGCCAGGTGGTGCGGTCGAGGGGGATGCGCTTCTTGTTCTTGCGGGCCATGGCGGACGGGCCGGACCATAGCACCGGCCGGGGGCGCTTCCTAGCAGCGCCCGGCCGCGGTGGCCAGCGCCGCCGCGCGCGTCGCCGGGTCGCAGCAGACGGGCGGAGTGGCGGCTGCTAGCCTGCGGCCCATGCGGCATGGCAAGCAGCGTTCCTGGCGGCGGATCATCACGGCCTGGCTGGCTCTCCAGCTGCTGGCCGCGCCCTTCGCCACGCTGGCCAGCGGCCAGCCGCTCTGGTCCTCCTTCCTCGAGGTGCTGAGCGGACCGGTCTGCATCGCGACGCGGACGGCGGACGGCGACTCGCCGACGCCGGCGCGCGACACGCACCCCGCCTTCTGCATTCTCTGCCTCGCCTTCGGCAGTCCCGCCGTGGCCGAGGCGCCGCCGCTGGAGCTGCCGCGGCCCCTGTTGCGTCACCTGCCGTTACCGCCGCCGGTCGAGAGCACGGTGCCGGCCTCGGCCGTTACCGGCGCGAAGGGTTGCCGCGGGCCGCCGTCCCTGGCCTGACGACGCCGAGCGCGTCGCTCCGGACAACAGTCATCGACAGACCATTCGGGCGGTCAGGCCGCCCGCAGCTAGGGACATCCCATCATGCTTCGCTTCTGCCGCGCGCCGCTGCTGGCGCTCTCGCTCCTTGCCCTGCCGGCCCTGGCCGGCGCGCACGAGTACACCGCTGGCCTGCTTTCCATCGAGCATCCCTGGAGCCGCGCCACCGTCGCCACCGCCAAGGTCGGCGCCGGCTACATGGCGATCGTCAACAAGGGCTCGACGCCGGACCGCCTGATCGCCGTCAGGACCGAGGCTGCCGGCAAGGTCGAGCTGCACACCATGACCCTGGTCGACGGCGTGATGCAGATGCGGCCGCTACCGGACGGAGTCGAGATCGCGCCGGGCGCGTCGGTCCTGCTGGCTCCCGGCGGCATCCACGTCATGATGATGGACCTGAAGGCACCACTGACCGAGGGCGAGAGGATTCCGGCCACGCTGGTCTTCGAGCAGGCCGGCGAGGTCGCCGTGGAGTTCAAGGTCGAGCCGATCGGCTACGAAGGCACCACGCACACGCACGGGAGCGGCTCGTGAGCCCGCGCGCCCCGCGCAGCCGCCGTCTGGTGCTGGGGGCGGCCGCCGTGGCCGCCCTCGTCATCCTGGCCGGCCTCGCCGTGCTGCTGCTGCCGGGCCGCGCCGAGGTGTCGGAACGGCTGGCGCCGCTGGTCGAACGCTACAACGGCACGCCGGCGATCGGCGGCGACTGGACGCTGACCGACATGGACGGCCGCGACATCACCCAGGCGGCGCCGAAGGGAACCGTGACGGCGATCTTCTTCGGCTTCACGCACTGCCCCGATGCCTGTCCCACCGCGCTGCTGAAGATGGCGCAGGCGCTGGATCGCCTGCCCGAGGCACAGCAGGCGCGCGTGCGCCCGCTCTTCGTCTCGGTCGATCCGGAACGCGACGACCCGGCGACGCTCAAGGCCTACGTGACGCTGTTCCACCCCAGGCTGCTCGCCGCCACGGCGAAGCCCGAGGTGCTGGCCGCCATGGCCAAGGCCTTCCGCGCCTACTATCGCAAGGTGGAGCTGGACGGCGGCGACTACACCATCGACCACACGACCTATCTCTACCTGATGGATGGCGCGGGCCATAACCTCGCGGTCTTCGGCCCCGACACCTCGGCCGAGACGCTGGCCAAGGCGCTGGGCGAGTTCCTGGCGGCGATGGCCGACTAGCTTGCGCGCCTAGGCGGCTAGGCGCCGCTCGCCGAAGGGTGCGAGGTTGCTGAGGAAGAGCTCGGCGGTCGCCCGCCAGGAGAAGCGCTCGGCGTGCGGGCGCGCCCTGCCCCGGTCCAGCGCCAGCGCGGCCAGCGCCGCCCGGCGCAGGTCCTGGTCCAGCGCGCCAGCGCCGCTGCCGGCCAGGATGTCCTTGGGTCCGGTGACCGGATAGGCGGCGACCGGCAGGCCGCTGGCCAGCGCTTCCAGCACCACCAGGCCGAAGGTGTCGGTCAGGCTGGGAAAGACGAAGACGTCGGCGGCGGCGTAGTGGCGCGCCAGCTCCTCGCCCTGCTTGGGGCCGACGAAGTGGGCCTGCGGGAAGCGCTTCCACAGCTGCTCCAGTTGCGGCCCGCCGCCGACCACCAGCTTGCTGCCCGGCAGGTCGAGGGCGAGGAAGGCCTCGATGTTCTTTTCCACCGCGACGCGGCCGACGTAGAGGAAGACCGGCCGCGGCAGGTCAAAGGGCGCCTCCGCCGGCGGGCGCGGCCGGAAGAGCTCCAGGTCGACGCCGCGGGTCCAGGGCCTGATATTGGCGAAGCCGCGCCCCGCCAGCTCGTCACGCAGCGACTGCGTCGCCACCATCACGCCGGACGAGGGACGGTGGAACCAGCGCATGACGCGGTAGCCCCAGGCCGTCGGCACCGGCGCGCGAGCCGAGACGTACTCGGGAAAGCGCGTGTGATAGCTGGTGGTGAAGGGCAGGCTGCGGCGCAGGCACCAGCGCCGTGCCGCCAGGCCCAGCGGGCCCTCGGTGGCGATGTGGATGGCCTCGGCCCCGCTCGCCGCCAGCAGGCGGCCGACCTTGCCGCCCTGCAGCAGCGCCAGGCGGATCTCGGGATAGGTCGGACAGGGCAGCGTGCGGAAGGCCGGCGGGGCGATGACCGCCATCGCGTGCCCCATCGCTTCCAGCTCCTGCTGCACGCGCGAGAGCGTGCGCACCACGCCGTTGACCTGTGGAAACCAGGCGTCGGTGACCAGCGCGATCTTCATGTCGTTATCCTCACGCCGCCACCTTCAGGCCGCGCGGCGCATCGATCGCCAGGGCGCGCAGTTCGGCCCAGCGCAGGATCTCGAAGCGGCCGTCGAAGTGCTCGACCAGCGCGGTACAGCTTTCCACCCAATCGCCGTCGTTCATGTAGGTGACGCCCTGGATGTCGCGCATCTCGGCGTGGTGGATGTGGCCGCAGATCACGCCGTCGGCGCCGCGGCGCCGCGCCTCCTCGGCCACCGCCTGCTCGAAGTCGTTGATGAACTGCACCGCGTTCTTGACCTTGAGCTTCAGGTAGGCCGAGAGCGACCAGTAGCCGAAGCCGAGGCGGCGGCGGACGCGATTGACCCAGGTGTTGAGCGCCAGCGCCGCGGTATAGGCCCAGTCGCCCAGCAGGGCGAGCCAGCGGTGGTACTTCACGATGCCGTCGAAGGCGTCGCCGTGGGTGATGAGGAAGCGGCGCCCCTCCGGCGTCTCGTAGATGTCGTCCTCCAGCACCTCGACGCCGCCGAAATGGACGCCGCAGTAGTCGCGGAAGGCCTCGTCGTGGTTGCCGGGGACATAGATGACCCGGGTGCCCTTGCGCGCCTTGCGCAGCAGCTTCTGCACCACGTCGTTGTGCGCCTGCGGCCAGTACCAGGAGCGCTTGAGCCGCCAACCGTCGACGATGTCGCCGACCAGGTAGAGCCGATCGCAGCTTGTGTGCTTCAGGAAGTCGAGCAGGAACTCGGCCTTGCAGCCGCGCGTGCCCAGGTGGACGTCGGAGATGAAGATGGCGCGGTAGCGGTGCTCCGCGGTCAGCGGCTCCTCGGCCTCCTCCGCCGGCGGGGCGGGGGGCAGGAGGGCGGCCTCGCCACCGAGCGAGGTCAAGCCCATCTCCTTCGCCAGGGTTCTCACTCTCCGCGCCCTCGCCGCTTTGCCAGAAAAGGGAAGACCGCGCGGTCGCCAGTCTATTCTCGCCTCTTATCAAATAGTTCTGGCGTCGAAAAATGAATCTTCTGTAAAAATGCCTACTCCTCAAACATTAACTGAATTGTAACGTCAATGAAACGAAGTGATTATTTGACTAACGCAATGATTCCCGACTCCGCGCCGCCGCGCCGCCCCCTCGTCATCTTCAACCCCACCGCCGGCAGCCGCCGCCGAAGGCGGCTCGAGGCCTTCCTCGCCGCGCTCCGCGCCGGCGGGGCGGAGCCGATCCTGCGCGAGACCACCGGCGTCGGCCACGCCCGGCGCCTGGCCTTCGGCGCCGAGAGCGAGGGCGCCGATGCCCTGGTGGTGGCCGGCGGCGACGGCACGATCAACGAGGCGATCAACGGCCTGCTGGACGCTGGCCGCTGCATACCGCTGGGCCTGCTGCCGCTGGGCACCGCGAACGTGCTGGCCGGCGAACTCAGCCTGCCGCGCGATCCGGCCAAGGCGGCGGCGGTGGTGCTGGCCGGCAAGCGGCGGCGCGTGGCGCTGGGCGAGGCCAACGGCCGCGCCTTCGCGCTGATGGCGGGGGTCGGCTTCGACGCCGCGGTGGTGGCCAACCTGGACCTGGCCTTGAAGCGGCGCCTGCGCCAGGGCGCCTATGCCCTGGAGACGCTGCGCCAGGCGCTCAGCTTCGACTTTCCGCAGTATTCGGTCGCCACGGCCGAGGGCGACAGCTTCCGCGCCCGCAGCGTCATCGCCTGCAAGGCGGCGCGCTACGGCGGCCCCTTCAAGCTGGCGCGCGGCGCCTCGCACGACCGGCCGACGCTGACCCTGGCGCTGTTCGAGAAGGGCGGCCCGCTGGCAGTGCTGCGCTTCGGCCTGGCGCTGGTCACCGGCCGCATGCACCGCTGCCGCGGCGTGCGCCTGGTCGAGACCACGGCGGCCGAGATCAGCGGGCCGGCGGACCAGCCGGTGCAGGGCGACGGCGACCTCATCGCCCGCCTGCCGCTCCGCCTCGGCGTGCGGCCCGAGGCGATCGAAGTGCTGGTGCGCTAGGCGCTACCGCGGGTCAGTCCCGGCTGTAGGTCGTGTCCTTCGACAGCAGCATGGAATCGCAGATCACCGCCTTGCCGTCGCCCGAGATGCCGATCACACCGCGCAGGTGGAACATGGAGTCCACCGTCTCGTCGTAGGTCGGATCGACCGCGAAGGCGTCGATCGAGGGATAGTTGAAGAAGGAGGCGAAGCGCGAGGCCGGGTCGTCCGGGAAGCCGGTTTCCGGGTCCACCGCGGCCAGGCGCTTCACGCGGTCCAGCATGGCCTTGCAGGCCTCGTCGGTGTTCGGCGCCTCCAGCGACCAGGTCCAGATCATGATCTGGTCCTCCTGGTAGTTGGCGAAAGCGGAATAGCCGTTGGCATTGCCGTCGGCCATCACCAGCGCCTCGAGCCGGGCCAGCGAGAGGTCGAACAGCGTGGCCGGCGTGCCCTGCAGCGCCGCCACCACCTCCGGCGGGCCGGCGGTCGCTGCCCCGCTGGAGAGGGTCATGGCGGCCGCCAGACAGGCAGCGAGACGAAGCGAACCACGCATGGCGTTTAACCCCCGATGGACTGTTGCCCTTGCAGGCCGTTGACTGGGCGGCGCGGCAGTCTAGCCCAGCCGCCTAGCGCCCGGCGATGGTCATTCCCTCGATCAGGCAGGTGGGCGCGTCCATGCCGGTGCGGAAGGCGAGGTCGTCGGCCGGCGTCAGGCGCAGGAACATCTCCTTGAGGTTGCCGGCCACCGTGACCTCGGCCACGGGATAGGCCAGCTCCCCCTTCTCGATCCAGAAGCCCGCGGCGCCGCGGCTGTAGTCGCCGGTGACGCCGTTGACCCCCATGCCCATCAGTTCGGTGATGTAGAGCCCGCGCTCGATGCCGCCGATCAGCGCGGCCGGGCTTTGCGTTCCCGGCGCCAGGTAGAGGTTGCTGACCGAAGGGCCGGGCGGCGCCGAGGTGCCGCGTCCGGCGCTGCCGGTCGAAGCCATGCCAAGCTGCCGGGCGGTGGCGAGATCGAGCGTCCAGCCGGTGAGGCGCCCCTGCTCGATCACCGCGCGGCGCTGCGCCGGCAGGCCCTCGCCGTCGAAGGGGCGCGAGCGGTGGCCGCGCCGCCGCGTCGGGTCGTCCCAGATGGTGATGCCGGGCTGGAAGAGGGCCTGGCCCAGCTTGTCCTTGAGGAACGAGGTGCCGCGCGCTACCGCCGTGCCGCTGACCGCGCCGGCGAGGTGGCCGATCAGGCCGCCGGCCACGCGCGGCTCATAGACCACCGGCAGGCGCGCGGTGTCGGCCTTGCGGGGCCCGAGGCGCCTCACCGTGCGCTCGCCGGCGCGGCGTCCGACGGCCGCCGGCGCCTCCAGCGTGTCGCCCCAGACGCTGCGCGCATAGTCGTAGTCGCGCTCCATGCCGTCGCCCGTGCCGCCGATCACCGCGACCGAGAGCGAGTGGCTGGAGACGGCGTAGGCGCCGGCAAAGCCGTTGCTCGCCGCCAGCGCGACCCGGCTCGTGCCCCAGCCCGCCTCGGCGCCTTCGGAGTTGGTGATGCCGGGCACGGCGCGCGCCGCCTCCTCGGCCAGGGTCGCGCGTTCCAGCAGCAGCGACGCCGGCGGCTCCGTGGGATCGCAGAGCTCGAGGTCGGCGATCTCGCGCGCCAGCTGCGCCGGATCGGCCAGGCCGCACCAGGGATCCTCCGGTACCACGCGCGCCATGGCCACGGCGCGCTCGGCCAGCGCTTCCAGGCCAGCGGCGCTGAAGTCGTTGGTCGAGACCACGGCCTGGCGGCGGCCGATCAGCACCCGCAGCCCGACGTCCTGGCTTTCCTCGCGCTCCAGCTTCTCGGGCGTGCCGAGGCGCACTGCCTGCGACAACCCGGCGGAGCGCACGAGCACCGCGTCGGCCGCCTCGGCGCCATCTCTCTTCGCGCGGCGCAGCAGGTCGGCGAGCAGGTCGAGATCGGCGGCACTGGACATGGTGAGCAACTCCCGGACAGGGGCGGACGCCAGAGGTAGCGGGAAAGAAGGCCCGGCCCAAGTGCAATTGCGTCAGGCGGGCTGTCCCATAGGCGCCTAGTCATGTGGGTTGCGAAGGCTTCGCGGCAAGACGCGGCACAACCGACGCGGCTGGACAGCGGCACCGTGGCCATAGCAGCATCGGCCCGGGGCCCAGGCGTTCGCGCGCGCTGGGATGAGGAGTCGTTGTGCGGGTCGAAGGGGGGCGCGTCTTGCCCAAGGCAATCCGGGTCTACGTGCGCTGGGTCGAGGGCTTCAACCGCCGCATGGGCCGCGTGGCCATGCTGCTGGTCTTCGCCATGATGGCGGTGCTGCTCTGGTCGGTCTTCACCAAGCTGACCGGGCGGGCGCCGATCTGGATCGTCGAGATCGCGCAGTTCACCCTCGCCGCCTACTACCTGCTCGGCGGCGGCTACTCCATGCAGATGGACAGCCACGTCCGCATGGACCTGCTCTACAGCCGCTGGTCGCCCAAGCGCCAGGCAGTGACCGACGCCATCACCATCCTCTTCCTGATCTTCTACCTGGTCATGCTGCTGCTGGGCGGCATATCCAGCACCGAGTACGCCATCGAGTACGGGCAGAAGAACTACTCCGCCTGGGGGCCGCAGCTCTGGCCGATCAAGTCCATCATGGTGCTGGGCATCCTGATGATGCTGATGCAGGCCGTCGCCACCTTCTTCAAGGACATCGCGCGCGCCCGGGGGGAGACCCTCTGATGAGCTACGAACTCATCGCGCTGCTGATGTTCTCGACCATGATGCTCATGCTGCTGACCGGGCAGCGGGTGTTCGGCGCCATTGGCTTCGTCGCCTCGCTCTCGGCCCTGCTGCTGTGGGGCAACGGCGGCTTCGAGATGCCGTTCAACGCCACCTTTCAGCTGCTGAACTGGTACCCGCTGCTGACGCTGCCGCTTTTCATCTTCATGGGCTACATGATGTCCGACACGGGCATCGCCGACGACCTCTACCGGATGTTCCACGTCTGGTTCGGACCGGTGCGCGGCGGCCTGGCGATCGGCACCATCGGCCTGATGGTGGTGATCTCGGCGATGAACGGCCTCTCGGTCGCCGGCATGGCGATCGGCGCCACCATCGCGCTGCCCGAGATGCTGCGCCGTGGCTACGACAAGATCATGGTCACCGGCGTGATCCAGGCCGGCTCCTCGCTGGGCATCCTGATCCCGCCCTCGGTGGTGCTTGTGCTCTATGGCATGATTGCCCGCCAGCCGGTCGACAAGCTGTGGATCGCGGGCGTGTTTCCCGGTCTGCTGCTGGCCGCGCTCTTCATCATCTACATCGTGGTGCGCTGCTGGTTGCAGCCGCACCTCGGCCCCACCCTGCCGATCGAGGAGCGGCGGCAGATCTCGTGGCGCGAGCGCATCGTCCTGCTGCGTGCCGGCATCCTGCCGCTCTTCATCTTCCTCTCCATGACCGGCCTCTTCCTGCTGGGTGTCACCAGCCTGGTGGAGAGCTCGGCGGTCGGCGCGCTGGCCTCGATCATAGCCGCCCTGGTGAAGCGCCGCCTCTCCTGGAAGGTGATGGAAGACACGCTGCGCAAGACGCTGTCGATCAGCTGCATGTTCATGTGGATCATCCTGGCGGCGCTCTGCTTCGGCGCCGTGTTCGACGGCCTGGGCGCGGTCAAGGCGATCAGCGGCCTCTTCATCGAGCGCTGGGAACTGACCCCCTGGGAGGTGCTGATCATGATGCAGCTCAGCTACATCGTGATGGGCATGTTCCTCGACGATACCGCCATGCTGGTGATCGTCGCGCCGCTCTATATCCCGCTGGTCGGGCAGCTCGGCTTCGACCTCGTCTGGTACGGCGTGCTCTACACCATCACCTGCCAGATCGCCTACATCACGCCGCCCTTCGGCTACAACCTCTTCCTCATGCGCGACATGGCTCCGCCGGAAGTCTCGCTGGCGGACATCTATCGTTCGGTGGCACCTTTCGTGGTGATCATGGTCATCGGCCTGTTGCTGGTGACGATCTATCCGGAGATCGCATTGTGGCTGCCCGAGCACCTGAAGACCTCGGGCCGTCCCTGACGCCCCCTGCCGCCAAGGCGGGATCCGACCGTGGAGAGTGACTAGACGTCGAGGCTGCTCCGTTCCAACCGGCCACAGTGAGGGCGTCGGGGCCAGGTTTTGGACGGGACGGCGAGCACGAACAACAATAGGGGAGCAGGAAGGTCATGAACAAAAGACGCGAATTCCTGAAGAAGGCGGGCCTCACCACCGCCGGGGTGGTGGGCGCTTCCAGCCTGGCCGCGCCCTACGTCAAGGCGCAGACGCCGATCAAGTGGCGCATGCAGACCTACGCCGGCCCGGCGCTGGCCGAGCATGTGGTGAAGAACGCGGTCGATGCCTTCAACACCGCCGCCAACGGCGAGATGACGATCGAGCTCTACACCGCCGACCAGCTGGTGCCGCACGGCGAGCTGTTCCGCGCGCTGCAGAACGGCACCATCGACATGGCGCAGAGCGACGATGATTCCATCGCCTCGCCGGTCGACGTCGCGGTGTTCGGCGCCTACTTCCCCTTCGCCTCGCGCTACAGCCTGGACGTGCCGGCGCTGTGGCACTGGTACGGACTGAAGGAGATCTGGGAGGAGGCCTACAAGGACATCAAGGGCGTCACCTGGCTCTCCACCGGCTCGTGGGACCCCTGCAACGCGGCGACCACCAAGCCGATCCGCAGCCTGGCCGACCTGCAGGGCCTGCGCCTCTACACCTTCCCGACCGGCGGGCGCTTCCTGTCGCGCTTCGGCGTGGTGCCGGTGGTGCTGCCCTACGAGGACGTGCAGGTGGCGATGCAGACCGGCGAGCTGGACGGCGTCTGCTGGTCCGGCATCACCGAGGTGCACACCGTCGGCTGGTCGGACGTGACCAAGTACTACCTGACCAACAACGTCTCGGGCGCCTGGGCGGGCAGCTACTTCGTCAACACCGACCGCTGGAACGAGGTGCCCAAGCACCTGCAGGCCCAGCTCAAGATGTCGATCGACATGTCGCACTACTACCGCCTGCACTGGTACTGGTGGGGCGAGGCGCACTACCGCACCAAGGGCAAGCTGGAGCTGACCTCGATCCCGGCGGCCGAGTGGGCCACGGTCGAGGCCGAGGCGCTGAAGTTCTGGGACGAGATCGCCGAGCAGAGCGACCGCAACAAGCGCGTGGTGCAGATCCTCAAGGACTACGTCGCCACGATGGAGAAGGCCGGCCCGCCCTACCGCTACAGCTGAGGCGCGCGCCGACCGTTTGTTCCGGAGGGGCCCCGCGAGGGGCCCCTCTTTCTTTGTTGCTCAGGCCAGCGTCACGCTGACCGGGGTCGCGCCGCGCACGGCGTCGAGGATCGGGCAGCCGCGGTCGACCGCCGCCATGAGACGCGCCAGTGCCTCGGGCGTCGCATCGCTCTCCAGCTTCAGGGTCAGGTCCAGGCGCTGGAAGCCGGAGCGCACCTTGGGATCGGCGTCGAAGAAGCCGCGCACGTCGAGGTCGCCCTTGAGGCCCACCTCGATCCGTCCGACCCGGATGTCCAGCAGCGCGGCGTGGCAGCGCAGCGTGACGCAGAGGCTGGCGCCCAGGCCGGCCAGCATCAGTTCGGCCGGGTTCGCCGCCTTGTCGCTGCCGCCGAACGAGGTCGGCTCGTCCACCACCACGGCATGCCGTCCGAAGTGGCCTTCGGTATAGAAGGGCCGCTCCTGCACCACGCTGCCGGCGATGGGTTCGCGGCAGGCCTTGGCATCGCCGCTTGCGGCCACGCCCTGCCAGTGCAACATCGTTTCCTTCAAGGTTGCCATCTGCGCTCCTCCCGCGTCGCCGCGAGTGTCGGGCAAGGCGCCGTCGGTGGCTAGACCCCCAGTCCCAGCACCAGGCAGGCGATGGCGCCGGCGAGCTGACTGGTGAAGGTCAGGACCATGCCGGCGAACCGCAGCAGGCTGGGGCCGCCGGTCCGCCACAAGGCCGCGCCATGCAGCAGGCGCCCCAGCAGCAGGGTGCCGCCGACGAGATGCAGCAGCCAGGGCGCCCCGCCCAGGCCCTCGACCAGGCCCAGCAGGATCAGCGCGATGGGAATGTGCTCGGCGGCGTTGCCGTGCAGGCGTGTGGCGCGCTGCAGCACGGCATTGCCGCCGTCGCCCAGGCTCTGGCGGAGCTTCATGCGCAGCGGCGGCACCCGCATGGCAAAGAGAATGAGCAGCAGACCGGCGAGGCCGGCATAGACCGCGGTCACGGGCAAAGGCATCTGTCCCCCCAGGACTTTGTCATCTCCCGCGTCATCACATAGGCTGCGCGCCGTCCGGAAAAAGGGGAGAGCCCGCCATGACGCGCCCGAAGGCCACCGCCACGCTGCAGGTCGACAACGAGCGGGTGCGCGTCTACCGCTACGACTTCGCCCCCGGGGCGGAGACCGGGCACCACCGCCACGGCCTGGACTACGTCATCGTGCCGGTCACGGACGGCGAGCTGCTGATCGAGAGCGCGGCCGGCGAGACGCGCGCCAGCCTGCAGGCCGGCGTCAGCTACAGCCGGCTGGCCGGCGTCGAGCACAACGTGGTCAACGCCGGCAGCCAGCCGCTCAGCTTCATCGAGGTCGAGCTGAAGTAGCGCGCGGTGAAGTAGCGCGCGGTCAGGCCCGCTCCGCCTCGGCGGTCAGCAGCTTCGCCTTGCGCTCCATGCCCCAGCGGTAGCCGCTGAGGCTGCCGTCCTCGCGCGTCACGCGATGGCAGGGGATCAGCAGGGCCACCGGGTTGGTGGCGCAGGCCCGGCCCACCGCGCGGCTGGCGCTCGGGATGCCGAGGCTGGCCGCCACCTCGCCGTAGCTGCGGGTCTCGCCCGGCGGGATCGCCAGCAGCTCCTGCCAGACGCGGCGCTGGAAGGCCGAGGCGCGCACGTCGAGCGGCAGGCCCGGGTGCGGCACCGCGCCCTTCAGGTAGTCGACCACCGCCTGGATCGAGGGCTTGAGGCGCGCCTGGTCGCGCTCGATCCGGCTGGCGGCCGGAAACTCGGCGCGAAGTTCGCGCTCCAGCCCGGCGTCCGCGTCGCCGAGGGCCAGGAAGCAGACGCCCTGCGCCGTGGTGGCGACCAGCAGGCGGCCCAGCGGCGAAGCGGCGATGGCATAGGCGATCTCCGCCCCCTGACCGCCCTTCTTGTAGGAGGCCGGGGTCATGCCGAAGCGCCGCGCCGCGTCCTCGTAGACCCGGCTGGAGGAGCCGTAGCCGGCGCCATAGGTTGCGCCGGCGACGCTGCCGCCCTGGCGCAGCTCGCTGCGGAAGCGGCGCGCGCGGCGCTCCTCGGCATAGGCGGTCGGCGTGATGCCGAGCGCGCGGCGGAAGGCCCGGGTCAGCGCCCAGGGAGTCGAGCCCAGTTCGGCCGCGAGTTCGCCGAGGTTCACCCGCTCGCCGAGGTCGGCGTCGAGCACGCGGCAGGCGCGTTCCACCAGGCGCAGCTGCGGGTCGCCCGCGGTGGGCGTGGCAGGGGTTGCATCGTCGGCTCGGGGGGCGGTCATCAGGTCCAGCATAGCGGTTCCTCGTGGGCTTGGTCTCATCCTTGCCCCGAAGATGGCGCGCCCCGGCATGCCGGGCTATCCGGGGCTTGCGGTTCACCCTGAAACCATTCTTCGGAAATCAAGCCTTGAGGTTCAATCCGGGGCTGTAACAAACTCTTCACGGCACTGACCAGGAGGGGTCGCAACCGCCGCCTAGCGTGGCGGGCAGCGTAACCGTCCGGACTCTCGCGTCGTCGTCCAGGCGGCGCTGCTGATTGCCGACAACAGGGAGTATCAAAATGACGATCCGAAGCAAACTGATCGGCGCCTTGACGGCGGTTGCCCTCGCCGGGGCGGCCGTGCCGGCGCTGGCCGTCACCGAGATCCAGTGGTGGCATGCCATGGGCGGCGAGCTGGGCGAGAAGCTCAACAAGATCGCCGACGACTTCAATGCCAGCCAGGGCGACTACAAGATCGTCCCGGTCTACAAGGGCAACTACACCGAGACCCTGACCGCGGCCATCGCCGCCTTCCGCGCGCACGAGAACCCGGCCATCGTCCAGGTCTTCGAGGTCGGCACCGCCACCATGATGGCGGCCAAGGGCGCGATCTATCCGGTCTACCAGCTGATGGGCGACACCGGCGAGCCCTTCGATCCGAAGAACTATCTGGCGGCCGTGACCGGCTACTACAGCGACAGCGACGGCAACATGCTGTCGATGCCGTTCAATTCCTCGACGCCGGTGATGTACTACAACAAGACCGCCTTCCAGAAGGCGGGCCTCGATCCGAACAACCCGCCGAAGACCTGGGACGAGCTGGCCGACGACGCGCGTGCCATCATCAAGGCCGGCGCGGCCACCTGCGGCTTCACCACCGGCTGGCCCTCGTGGATCCAGCTGGAGAACTTCTCGGCGCTGCACAACGTGCCCTTCGCCACCAAGGACGACGGCTTCGGCGGCCTCGACACCGAGCTGGCGATCGACACGCCGCTGCACAAGAAGCACATCCAGGACATGGTCGACTGGCAGAAGGAGGGCGTCTTCAAGTACGGCGGCCGCCGCTCCGACTCCGCGCCGCTGTTCTATTCGGGCGAGTGCGCCATGTACATGAACTCCTCGGGCGCGCAGGCCGGCGTCCGGGCCAACGCCAAGGACTTCGAGTTCGGCGTCGCCATGCTGCCCTTCGAGGCCGAGGTCGACGGCGCGCCGCAGAACTCCATCATCGGCGGCGCCACGCTGTGGGTGCTGCAGGGCCGCCCGGCCGAGGAGTACAAGGGCGTCGCCAAGTTCTTCACCTACCTCTCCTCCGCCGAGGTGCAGGCCTGGTGGCACCAGCAGACCGGCTACCTGCCGATCACCTATGCCGCCTATGAGCTGTCGAAGAGCCAGGGCTACTACGAGGCGAACCCCGGCACCGACGTCTCGATCAAGCAGATGACGCTGAACCCGCCGACGGTGAACTCCAAGGGCCTGCGGCTCGGCAACTTCGTGCAGATCCGCGACGTGATCAACGAGGAGCTCGAGGCCGCCTTCGCCGGCAACAAGACGGTGGACCAGGCCATCGCCGACGCGGTGGAACGCTCCAACGAGCTGCTGCGCGAGTTCGAGAAGGCCAACATGTAAGGCGCACGCGGCCGCCCTGCCCTCGTCCGGGGCGCGGGGCGGCCGCGGTCCTTCCGGCTCCTCGTCGATGCAGAAGCGGGTCACCTTCCGCCATCTCTGGCTGCCCTACCTGCTGGTGCTGCCGCAGCTCACGGTCACGGCCATCTTCTTCCTCTGGCCGGCCGGCGAGGCCGTGTGGCAGTCCTTCCTCAGGCAGGATGCCTTCGGGCTGAACACCGACTTCGTCTGGTTCGACAACTTCGAGCGGCTGTTCAACGATCGCCACTACCTCGGCGCCTTCTGGCGCACGCTCTTCTTCAGCGGCGCCGTCACGCTCTCCTCGATGAGCGCGGCGCTGCTGCTGGCCACGATGGCAGACCGCGTGATCCGCGGCGCCACCGGCTACAAGACCCTGCTGATCTGGCCCTATGCCGTGGCCCCGGCGGTCGCCGGCGTGCTCTGGTGGTTCCTGTTCAATCCCACCGTCGGCATCCTGGCCTATGTCCTCAGGGCCTTCGGCTACAAGTGGAACCACTTCCTCGACGGCGACGACGCCATGCTGCTGGTCATCATCGCCGCCGCCTGGAAGCAGGTCTCCTACAACTTCCTCTTCTTCCTGGCCGGGCTGCAGGCCATCCCGCGCTCGCTGGTCGAGGCGGCGGCGATCGACGGCGCCGGGCCGGCGCGGCGCTTCTGGACCATCGTCTTCCCGCTGCTGTCGCCCACCACCTTCTTCCTGCTGGTGGTGAACGTGACCTATGCCTTCTTCGAGACCTTCGGCGTCATTCACGCCACCACCTCCGGCGGGCCGGGCCAGGCCACCACGATCCTGGTCTACAAGGTCTTCAACGACGGCTTCATCGGCCTCAACCTCGGTTCCTCCTCGGCGCAGTCGGTGATCCTGATGCTGCTGGTCGCCCTGTTGACCGTGGTGCAGTTCCGCTTCATCGAGCGGAAGGTGCATTACTGATGGTCGAGCGGCGTCCCTTCCTGACCGTCCTGGCGCACGCCATCCTGCTGCTCGGCAGCGCCGTGGTGATGCTGCCGCTGTGGATCGCCTTCGTCGCCTCGACCCACGCGCCCTCGGCGCTGGTCAGCGGCCTGATGCCGCTGCTGCCGGGTGGCCACCTGGTGGAGAACTACGAGCAGGTGCTGGGCCAGGGCCTGCGCGCGTCCGGCGCCATCCCGGTCGGGCAGATGCTGGTGAACTCGCTGATCATGGCGCTCTCCATCGCCATCGGGAAGATCGCCATCTCCATCATCTCGGCCTATGCCATCGTCTACTTCCGCTTTCCGGGCCGTACGCTCTGCTTCTGGGTCGTCTTCATGACCCTGATGCTGCCGGTCGAGGTGCGCATAGTGCCGACCTTCGAGGTGGCCGCCGGCCTCGGCCTGCTGAACAGCTACACCGGCCTGGCCCTGCCGCTGATCGCCTCGGCCACCGCGACCTTCCTCTTCCGGCAGTTCTTCCTGACCATCCCGGACGAGCTGATCGAGGCGGCGCGCATCGACGGCGCCGGGCCCTTCCGCTTCTTCAAGGACGTGCTGTTGCCGCTGTCGCGCACCAACATCGCGGCGCTCTTCGTCATCCTCTTCATCTATGGCTGGAACCAGTATCTCTGGCCGCTGCTGGTCACCACCGACCAGAGCTATTCGACCATCGTGATGGGCATCCAGCGCATGGTCACCGTGGCCGACAGCGAGCCGCAGTGGCACGTGGTCATGGCCACCGCGATCCTGGCGCTGCTGCCGCCGGTGGTCGTGGTGCTGGGCATGCAGCGTCTCTTCATCAAGGGCCTGGTGGAGACCGAGAAGTGAGGGGGAAGGCCGCATGGTCGCCATCGCCATAGAGGGCGTGCGCAAGAGCTACGCCGGACAGCAGGTGATCCACGGCCTGGACGTGGCGATCGCCGATGGCCAGCTCGCCGTCATCGTCGGGCCGTCCGGCTGCGGCAAGTCCACGCTGCTGCGCATGGTGGCGGGGCTGGAGACCATCACCGCCGGCGAGATCCGCATCGGCGAGCGCCGGGTGAACGAGCTGGAGCCGCGCGAACGCGACATCGCCATGGTGTTCCAGAACTACGCGCTCTATCCGCACATGAGCGTGTTCGACAACATGGCCTATGGCCTGAAGATCGCCGGCCTGCCGAAGGCCGAGATCCGCCAGCGGGTCGACCAGGCGGCCGAGCTGCTGCAGCTGGGCGGCCTGCTGCAGCGCAAGCCGCGCCAGCTGTCCGGCGGGCAGCGCCAGCGCGTCGCCATGGGCCGCGCCATCGTGCGCCAGCCGGCGGTCTTCCTGTTCGACGAGCCGCTGTCCAACCTCGACGCCAAGCTGCGCGTGCAGATGCGCCTGGAGATCAAGCAGCTGCAGCGGCGCCTCGCCACCACCGCGCTCTACGTCACCCACGACCAGGTCGAGGCCATGACCCTGGGCGACCTGCTGATCGTGATGAACGCCGGCCGCGCCGAGCAGATCGGCCCGCCGCTGGCGATCTACGAGAAGCCGGCCAGCACCTTCGTCGCCGGCTTCATCGGCTCGCCGGCGATGAACTTCCTGCCGGCGACGGTCGAGGGCGCCTCGCTTTCCCTGCCCGGCGGCCAGGTCCTGCCCGCCCCTGGTCTGCCGCTGGCCGAGATGGCCGGCCGCCAGGTGACGCTGGGCCTGCGGCCCGAGCATCTGGCGCCCGGCGGTCCGCTAAGCCTCACGGTCGAGCTGATCGAGGCGCTGGGCGCCGACACCCTGGCGCACGGCCGCCTCGGCGGCCAGGGCCCGCTGATCGCCGCCCGCCTGCCCGGCGGCACGCCGGTCGCGGTCGGCGAGGTCCTGCCCCTCGGCGCCACGCCCGAGCACCTGCACCTCTTCGATGCCGAAAGCGGCCAGCGGCTGGTGACCTAGATCAGGTCCGACGATCGGGAAGGCAAAGTTCCCGACATGCTCGGGCTGGTCCCAAGCATCCATGGGCCTCGGCCCCTCATTCCGACCGATGGACCCTCGGGACAAGCCCGAGGGTGACGGTTCATCGGGCGGTCAGGGGCCTCTTCCTCAGTTCTCGCTGAAGGCGCTGATGGCGGTCTGGCGCAAGCGGTCGGTGAGGTAGGAAAGGATGGTGCGCTTGCCGATCACCAGGTCGACCTCGGCGGTCATGCCGGGCGAGACCGGGAACTGGCCGGGCTCTTCGCCGAGGTAGTTCTTGTCGGTCTTCACATAGACCGAGAACAGGAGCTGGCCGGTCTTCTCGTCCTTGGTCGCGTCGGGCGAGATCTGGTCGACCTTGCCGTCGAGCACGCCGTAGCGGACGTAGTTGTAGGTGGTGATCTTGACCCGCGCCTCCTGGCCGAGCTGGATCTTGCTGATGTCGACGTTGGCGACCTTGGCCTCGATGATGAGCTGGTCGCCCACCGGCACGATCTTCATCATCTCCTGGTTCGGCGCCACGGCCTGGCCCAGGTTGTTGACCTTCAGCTCCTGCACGATGCCCTCGGCCGGCGAGAGCACCACCAGGTTCTTCAGCGCCGAATCGCCCTGCGCCAGGCTGGCCTTGGCCTGGTCGCGGCGGGCCAGCGCGTCGCTGAGCTCGGTCTGCACCTGGGACTGCCAGTCGCGGTCGACGCCCTCGCGCGCCTTCCGCGCCTCCTCCAGCGCCGAGCGCGCGGATTCGAGCTGCGACAGGGTCTCGGCAAGCTGCCCCTCGGCGTCGCTGAGCTCGCGCAGCACCGAGAGATAGCGCAGCTCGGGGAAGTAGCCCTGCTCCTTCAGCTTCTTCAGCGATTCCACCTGGGCGCGCAGGATGTCCAGGCTGGCCTGCTGCTGCTTCACCCGGCCTTCCAGCGTGGTCACGTCCTGGGCGCGCTGGCGCACCTGCTCGTCAGCCTGCTGGCGCTTGCTGGTGATGGCATCGTTGCGGGCGTTGTAAAGCGCGGTCTCGGCCGCCGCCAGGTCGGGCCGCTCGGCCGCCAGCGCGGCGTCGAAGGCCGGCACCTGGCCCGCCGCCTCGGCCATCAGGCGGGCCACCTGGAACTCGGCGGCGATCCACTGGGCGCGGCGCTTGCCGACCTCCTCGCCCATCACCTCGCGGTCGAGTTCCAGCAGCACCTGGCCCTCGGTCACGTGGTCGCCCTCGCGCACGTTGATCGCCACCACGCGGCCACCTTCGGGGTGGTTCACCACCTTCACCCGGCCGTTGGGGCGCACCACGCCGGGGGCGTTCGCCACCTGGTCGACCTCGGCGATGGAGATGTAGGTGACCAGCGAGATCACCAGGACCGCCAGCACCCAGGTCAGGATGCGGGCGACCGGCGAGTGCGAGCGCTCCACCACCGCCTGGTTCTCGGGCAGGAAATCGGCATAGCGCCGCCGCGCCTTGTCGGAAAGCTGCGGCGGCACGGCCAGCGCGCGGCCGGGCGGCAGCGGCGGCGGCGCGCCCGTTCCCGCCTGACCGGGACCACCCGGCTTGGCGCCCTGCCGCCCCTGCGGCGGGACGGGCACCAGATCCTTCTTCGCCGGCCGGTTCATGCGGCTGCCCTCATCGCGGCATGGCGACTTCCGCCATGCGGGTCTTGGCGAAGGCGATCACCTCGGACGGCGCGCCGACGCGCTCGATCCGCCCGTCGATCACCAGCGCGACGCGGTCGGCGATGGCCAGCGGCGCCAGGCGGTGGGTGATGATGACGATGGTGCGCCCGCGCGAGGCGCGCTGCAGGTTGCGCAGGAAGAAGTCCTCGGACACCGGGTCGAGGTCGCTGGTCGCCTCGTCCAGCACCAGGATGCGCGGGTTGCGGATCAGCGCGCGGGCGATGCAGATGAGCTGGCGCTGGCCGTTCGACAGGCCCTGGCCGCGTTCGCCCACCAGGGTCTCGTAGCCCTTGGGCAGGCGCTGGATGAACTCGTGCGCGCCGACGAACTTGGCCACCGCGACGATGCGCTCGGGGTCGCGCTGCTGCGCGCCCAGCGCGATGTTCTCGCGCACCGTTCCGGCGAAGAGCTGGCAGTCCTGCGGCACCACGCCGATCTGCTGGCGCAGCGCCGCCAGCGACATGTGCTGGATGTCGGTGCCGTCGATCGTGACCCGCCCGCCGGCCGGCTTGTAGAGGCCCTGCAGCAGCTTGGCCAGGGTCGACTTGCCCGAGCCCGAGGGGCCGATGATGCCGATGATGCTGCCCTTGTCGACCGTCAGGTCGACCTCGCGCAGCACCGGCGGCAGGTCGGGCTGGAAGGTGAAGGACACGCGTTCCAGCTGGATGCGGCCCTTCAGCTCCGGGGTCGGCGAGGCACTGCCCGGCGGCGATTCCGAGGGCTCTTCCATGATCTCGTCGATGCGCCGGAAGGCCGCCTTGGTCTCCTGGATCTGGTGCCAGGCGTTGGCCATGACGCGCAGCGGCACCAGCACGCGGCTGGCCAGCATGTTGCTGGCGATCAGGGCGCCGACCGTCATCTCGCCCTCGATGGCGAGGTAGGCGCCGATCGAGAGGATGGAGAGCGAGGCCAGCATCTGCAGCACATGACCGATGGTGCCGCCGATGTTGGCCAGGTTGCCGGCGCGGTACGAGGTATAGGCCGCGGCGGCGAGGCGCGATTCCCAGCGCCGCTCCATCTCCGGCTCCAGCGCCAGCGACTTCACGGTCAGCGCGTTGTTCACCACCTCGTTCATCGCCGAGGCCTTGGCCGCCTGCGCCTCGAAGGTCTGGCTGATCAAGCGCTTCTGCCGGTGATGCAGCAGCATCGTCACGCCGACCATGATCGGCGCCACCAGCAGGGTGATCAGCGCCATGAAGGGATGGATGAAGAAGAGCACCAGCAGGAACAGCAGCGTGAAGCAGAGGTCGACGGCATGCATCGGCATCTGGCTGGTGAAGAAGGCGCGGATCGTGTCGAGCTGGCGGATGCGCTCCACCATCAGGCCGGCCGACTGGTTCTCGAAGCGCTGCATCGGCAGCGACAGGAACTTGTGCATCGCCTCGCTGCCGATCAGCGAGTCGAGGCGCGCGCCGGTGTGCGCGGCGATGTAGCCGCGGATGACGCGCAGCACGCCCTCGAAGACGAAGACCACCACCATGCCGATGATCAGCACCACCAGCGTGTCGAGCGCACGCTGGCCCACCACCTTGTTGAACAGGGTCATGGTGAAGAGCGGCATGGCCAGTGCCAGGATGTTGATCACCAGCGAAGCCAGCAGCAGCTCGCGCAGCACGCCGCGCACGCGCTTGCCGGCGAGCGAGCGCCAGGAGGGCTGCTCGCTGACCACGCGGTTGCGCGGCTTGACCAGGATCGCCTCGGCGGCCACCGCGGCCGCCGTCTCGTAGGGCAGCTCGATGGTCTCGCCGGTGCCGCCGTCGAACAGCTGCAGGCCGCCCGGCGAATGGCCCAGCACCAGCCGGGCGGGCGCGCCGCGCCGGCCGATCAGCACATAGGGCGCGGGCATCTCGGCCAGGTCGGCCTTGCCGACGCGGCTTTCCCGCCGGGTCTGGTAGTGCAGCCGGTCGGCGGCGCGCAGGAACTGCTCGACGGTCATGCCGGCGGGGCCGATCGGCACCGTGCCGCGGACCTCGCCCTCGCTCACCGGCCGGCGGAACTCGTAGCTCAACCGCACCAGGCAGCGCAGCAGGCTGTCGACCGGCAAGGCCTCGGGGACCGGCGCGGGCCGACGCGGCACGACCGCGCCCGTCGCTCCGCTGCCCGCGTTGCCCCCGCCGCGACCAGGATCGCCACCCTGGGAACGCGGTCTGTTCGACTGCTGCATCGCCTCGTCTTCCGCCGCCGTCCCGTTCCGCACGCAGCCCAAAGGGACCGGACTCACCGGCCAGCCCCGGGGCGACGTGCGCGGGTACGCCCTCCCCAATCGGCCGGCCCCCAAGCCGACCGACTGCGGCAAAGCTACAACAGGGGACCAAACTATTCTGATGAAACGGGAAAGTAAATTGACGCCTGCGACAATCCGTGCCTAAATCATGCTGGCGTATGAGTCCTAGCCTTCTAGGAGCAGTCCGCAAGGCTGGAAGGATTCGTCGACAAGCGGGTGGATTCCGGGTCGTGCGTCGGCGGGACTCGCGGGGGAATCACGGTGGAGTTGGCACCTCCGCTGGGCCTGCCTTGGTCATTGGGGGGACGATCGGCGATGAAAGCCTCGATCGTACAGACGTGTGTAACCGCGGCATTGGCGGTCGCGCTGTTCTGTGCCTTGCCGTCTGTCGGCGCGCGGGCAGAGGGCGCTGCGCCGGGACCGCAACTGGCGCAGACCCAGAACGCATCGGCCGCCGGCGATCCCTTCGCCGCGGACGAGGCCCTGGTCAAGCATCTGCTGGACAGCACGGTGGGCACGCAGCCGCCGCGCAGCATGGTGGACGGGCTCTACGACGACCCGGATCACGCCAAGCAGCCCATGGCCGAGTACCTCTCGGCGGGCGATCCTAAGCCAGAGGAGCGGGCCAAGCGCGCGGTCACCCTGGCGCGCGGCATCATCAACAGCCGGCGCGCCATCACCGAAACCGAGACCCGCGACAAGCTGATCGACACGCTGCTCGAGGTCGCCTCTGAGGTGGTCTGCTCGGCCTACTTCGTCGGCACCGAGATCGGCGAGGGCTATGTGCCGCGCCCCTCGTCCTTTCCCTACGACTTCGGCGGGCCGGCCTCGCAGCTGGCCAGCGGCTATACCCTGATCACGCCGGCGAGCTCGATGTTCTCGGGCGGCCGGCCGCAGGCAGTCGAGGGCCTGGGGACCGGAGCGCTGCTGTTCGACGGCATCACCGGCATCGACAAGATCGCGACCTTCGTGCCGAATGGGCGCTATATCCTGATCATGCTGACGGCGGTGGGGGGCAACTACGAGACCTTCCGCATGACGGTCAACGGTGTCGACCACTGGATCGTCTGGACGCCGGCGAGCGCCTGGCCGATGGGCCAGCCCCTGCTGGTGAGCGCCGGCATGCAGCTGGCCAAGACGCCGGTCGGCGGCTACGCGGGCAAGCTGTCGCTGCCGATCCGGGTCGCCAACGGCATCGCCTCGATCGACTTCGACGGCCTGCCGGCAAGCTTTCCGATCGCCGCCATGGAACTCGTGCTCTACGACGCGGACCTGTCGACCGATCCGGACGAGGAGGACTGCCTGCGCTGGGACCGGGCGCAACGCGCCGCCATCCTGGCGCTGCTGACCGAAGGTGGCGGCCAGGGGCATGGGCCGCCTGACCCGCCGACCGGCGGGTGCACGCCCGGCGACTGCCCGGTCGAGGAGCCGCCGGAGGGCAGCCCGAGCGGTGCGACCTGACCGGCGGATAGGAGTGTTCGGCTGGCGGCCCGCCCGGCGAGGCAGGCTATCCGGCGAAGATAACTGGCAAGTTCTGCCGATCGCCTGGCGGTCGGATCGGCGGGATGTGGGGGAGTAGAGTGATGAACACGCGCAATGCCCGGGGACGGCACCCGGGACGACTGGCGGGCACGGCCCTCTTGGCCGTCGCCGCCCTTTCCTGGTCGGCGCCGGCGGGTGCGCAATCCGCCGTTGACGATTCGGTGCTCAACAGGCCGCGTCCAGGCTATGACGCGCTGGGCATCGATCTCTTCGCCGGGCCATCGGATCCCGGAAGCCCCTTCATTCTCTATCCGACGCTCGACGTCGCCGGAGGCTGGGACGACAACGTCTTCCGCGATGAATCCGGCGAGAAAGACGACTTCCTGCTCAAGGTCTCGCCGGGGCTGAACCTGGTTTCCGACTGGGACCGGCATGGCCTGTCGCTCTCTGCCCGCGCCGACATCGCCCGCTGGGAAGAGTTCCAGCAGAACAACTCGACCAATTTCGAGGTCGCCACGCGCGGCTTCCTCGACATCGGCACGGACTCGCAGCTCTACGCCGGGGCAAGCTTCGGCCGCTCGTCGGACTTCCGCGACGACGTCAACAACCCGGGGACCAACAACCTGGTCCGCTACTGGACGAACACACAGGAAGTCGGGTTCCAGACCTATGAGGGCGACCTGCAGTCGAACACGACGGGAACACGCAAGCGCTACAACTATGTCGACAACGGCGCGAACCAGGATGACCGCGACGTGACCCAGTACGACGTCAGCCAGCGCTTCGGCTACGAGTTCCAGCCGGGTGTCGTGCTCTTCGTGCAGGGTGGCTACAACTGGCGTCTCTATGATGACGCGGTCGACGACTTCGGCTTCCAGCGGGGCAGCCAGGGCTGGGAGGTCCAGGGCGGTCTCAGCTACGACGTGACCGGCGTGCTGTCGGCCGAAGTGCGGGCAGGCTATCTGCGCCAGCGCTATGACGACCCGTCCTTCGGCCGCAATTCGGGCTTCGCCATCGATGGCGACATCACCTGGA
Source organism: Pseudomonadota bacterium (assembly GCA_029781795.1). Lineage (GTDB taxonomy): Bacteria > Pseudomonadota > Alphaproteobacteria > Kiloniellales > JACOMY01 > JAKOWB01. Next base: position 40,710 of record JAKOWB010000130.1, read on the forward strand.
ATCCCTCCGACCTCGCCACCATCCGGGGCTACGCCGGCACCTCGATCGCCGAGACCACGCTGGACGGCTACTCGGGCGGCTATACGACCTTTGGCGGGCTGGGCTTCGACTACGATCTGGCCGACAACCTGATCTTCACCTCGGACGTGATCTACACCTCCGTGCACTACGATCCGGCCCCGGGCTTCAGCGCCCGCGAGGACGACATCTGGCAGGGCAAGGCCGGTCTCGTCTGGCTGATCAACGAGTACTTCTCGAGCCGGCTGGACTACACCTACACCAACCGGAACTCGAACATCGCAGGCGAGGATTTCGGCGACAACACCATCATGCTGACCTTGCACTCGCAACTCTGAGGCAGCTATCCAGTGCCTGTGCGGTCGGGGGCGACTGCGTCTGGTGCGCGGAGAGGGGAAGTCAGAAGGATTTGGCGGGGCACCGGGATCGGCGGTGCCGCCTCCGCGTGAACCGAGGTTGAGCGCACATGGCGATCCTGTCGCGTGGTCTCGCACTGCTCCTGCTGGTCCTGGCGCTTGGCGTGCAGGGCGCGCCACGCTCGATCGCGAACGCGGCCGACTACCGGCTGGCCACCGGCGACCAGCTCAGGATCAAGGTCTTCGACAACGAGGACATCTCGGGCGAGTACAGCATCGACGCGGCGGGCAACGTCAATTTTCCCCTGGTCGGCCAGGTGAAGGCGGCGGGCCTCACCGTGGACGCCTTCACCGCCGACCTGACGCGCAGGCTGGACGCCGACTACCTGGTCAATCCGAAAGTCAGCGTCGAGGTACTGAACTTCCGGCCGATCTTCGTCATCGGCCAGGTGAACTCGCCCGGCAGCTACGCCTATTCGCCCGGCATGACGGTGCGGCAGGCGGTGGCGCTGGCCGGCGGCTATACCCGCCGCGCCTCGACCTCGGGCATGACGATCATCCGCCAGGATGGAAGCAGCTCGGTCGAACTCGAGGCAGAGGAGGACACCGAGGTCCTGCCCGGAGACACGATCGAGGTCGACCGCCGCTTCCTCTAGGCGCGCGGGCGGGCGGCGGCAAGGACCGCCGCGGGAGGCAAAATCATCGCCAGCCTTTGGCTTGCCGAAAGCCGCGGGCTGGCCGGTAAATGGTGTCCGGCGGGAGAGCCACCGCCGGCGGTCGCTGTGGACCTTGCCTCATGCTCGGCGGCATGGGGCGCTTGGGGGACGGAAAGATGCAGGCTATCAGCCCGCGGGCGGTGACGGCGTGAGCCCGGAACCCAGTCGCCATCCCGCGATCGAGCGGGCCAGGGGCGTGCAGCGCCTGCACGCCGCTTCGCCCAATGCCCAGCAGGGCGCTCCCCCGCCAGGCGGCAACGAACCGCCGGGCTATCCCTATGGCGCCTACACGGCCGCCAATGCGGAGCTCAGCGGCGGCGCCAACCTGATGGACCTGCGCAACATCCTGTCGCTGCTGCGCCGCCGCAAGTACCTGATCCTCGGCCTTCTGGCCGTCGCCCTGGTCGGTGCCAGCCTCTATACCTCGCAGCTGACGCCGCTCTACCAGGCAAGCGCGACCATCGTGGTCGAGGCGGACCGGACCAAGGTGCTCGACGTGGACGCGGTGGTGCGCGACCTGCCGGGCGACTTCCTGACGCTGCAGACCGAGGCCGCCAAGCTCTCGTCGCGCTCGGTCGCCCTGGGCGCGGTCGAGCGGCTGAAGCTGGACAAGGACCCGCGGTTCAATCCCAACCTGGCACCGCCGCCAAAGACCAACCAGGGCTTCTCGCTGAGCGGCCTGTTCAACGACCTCCTGGTGCTTGTGGGCCTGCGCGAAAGGGCGCCGGACATGCCCGCCGCCCCGCCCCAGATCACCGACGAGGCGCTGCTGCGCGAGACCATCGTCAGCCGCTTCATGGGCGGGATCTCGATCACGCTGGGCGAGCGCTCGCGCCTGATCACGATCACCTATATCTCGTCCGACCCCCAGTTCGCCGCCCTCGCCGCGAACGCCGTCGCGCTGTCCTACATCGAAGGTCAGATCACCTCCATCGGCGGCGAGACCAGCAAGGCCGCCAGCCTGGTGAAGGAAAAGCTCTCCGAACTCGAGAAGGAACTGAGCGAGGCGCGCACCAAGCTGGAGTCCTACCGCGCCGAGCATGGCCTTACCGACATCAACGGCAGCTCGCTGCAGAACCAGCAGCTCGTCAGCCTGAACGGCGATCTGATCACCGCGCGCAATCGGCTGACCGAGGCGGAGGTGCGCTACGAGCAGGTGAAGCGGATGCTGGATGGCGGCGGTGGTTCGGCGGAGACCGCGGCCGCCGTTTCCGAGAACTCGATGGTTCAGGCGCTGCGCAGCCAGGAGATCGAGATCAGCCGCGAGATAAGCGAGCTCTCGACCAAGTACCGCGACGGCCATCCGAAGATGATCGAGGCCAGGGCCCGCCTGAAAGAGGTGCAGAGCAAGCTGTGGTCCGAGGTGCGCAAGGTCGCCGCCACCTTGAAGAACGAGGTGGAGATTGCCAAGGGCCAGGTCGCGAACCTCGAGGCGGCGATCGACGCCCTGAAGGGCGAGGTGGCCAGCCTCTCCGAGTTCCAGGTCCAGCTCTCAGCGCTGCAGGCCGATGTCGAAGCGAAGAGCAAGCAGTACGATGCCATGCTCGACCGCTACAACGAGATTGCGGTGCAGGCGGGCACGAACGAGAAGCCCGATGCCGAGCTGATCAGCCAGGCGCAGACGCCCGGCGGGCCCTTCTATCCGCGCAGCAATGTCATCATCGGCATGGCGGCGGCGGCGGCGCTCGTCCTCGGCCTGGTGCTGTCGGTCGGCCTTGAGTTCCTCGACTCGGGCTTCCGCTCGCTCAGCCAGATCGAATCGCACACCGGCCTTCCGACGCTGGGCATGGTGCCGATGATCACCATGAAGGGAGTCAGCGGCGGGCTGCCGCATCACTTCGCAACGGCGCGGCACGGCTCGATCTTCGCCGAAGCGATACGAACGGTTCGCACCAATCTCCTGCTGTCGAACGCGGAGCGCCCGCCGCGCGTAGTGCTGGTGACCTCGTCCATGCCGAACGAGGGCAAGACCACCACGGTGCTCTCGATTGCCTCGCAGACGGTGCAGACGGGCCGGCGCTGCATCGTCGTCGACTGCGACATGCGCCAGGCCAGCGTCGACGAATCGCTGGGTCATCCCAACCACCTCGGCCTGTCGGACTTCCTGGTGAACAGCGCCGACCTGACGCAGATCATCGGCGTCGACGAGCGGACCGGCGTGCACTTCATCGGTGCCGGCACTCAGGCCAATCCGCCGGTCGAGCTGCTGGGCTCGGCGCGGATGAAGAACCTGATCAACGCGCTGGCACAGTCCTATCATCTCGTGGTGCTGGACACGCCACCGCTGCTGGCCGTGTCCGACGCGCTGGTGCTGCTGCGCGAGGCCGATGCGACCATGTTCCTTGTGCGCTGGGGCAAGACACCGCGCGACACGGCGAAACTGGGCCTCAAGTCGGCGCTCGAGGCCGGCGCCCGCATCGCCGGCGTGGTGCTGTCCTACGTCGACGTGAAGAAGCACGCGCAGTACACCTACGCGGACAGCGGGCACTACTACAACAAGGCCTACAGGAAGTACTACTACACGAAGTAGACGGGGACCGTCGTTGCCATCCAAGCCAGGGCGGATCGGGCGCCTCTATCGCGACAGGCCTGCCGCGCTGCCAGCGGTGTTCGCGGTGCTGCTCGGACTGCTGCTGATCGCCATGGCCGCGCCGCGGCTGGTCGCCGGCCTGCTGATGGCGCCGCATGACGAACTGGTTCGCGGTCTCTCGCGCGGCGCCCTCGGCAACGGGCAGGCGCTGGCCGAGGCATCGGCCGACTACGAAGCCGCGCTGACCTGGGACGACGAGGCCAACAGCGCGGCGCAGCTGGCGACGCTCGACTACCTGCTGGCGCAGTCCGTCGGATTCGACAGCGACGGTGGGCGGGCCTGGCTGCAGCGCTGCCTCGCGGCGGCGCGGCGGGCCGTCGCCGACAACCCGTCGCAACCCTACAGCTGGGTGCAGATCGCGATCGCGCTGGAACGCCTGGAGGGTGCCTCGGTGCGCTCGGTCGCGGCGCTGATGGAGTCGATCCGGCGCGGCGCCTACCAGCCGCGGCTGGCTGTGCTGCGCAGCGGACTTGCGCTGCGGGCCTGGCCGCTGCTTGGCGTGGAGGAACGGCGCCTTGCCGCCGGACAGATCCTGCTTGCGGCGCAGGTCGATCCGGCTGCGCTGGCCTCGGTCGTGCCTTCGCCGTCGCTCTGGCGCGTGGTGCAGGACAGCCTGCTGGCGACACCCGATCTGCTGCAGGCGGTCGAGGCCGGGCGCCCGCGGACCTAGGGCATCTTCGCGCGAAGTGGACGCCGGTACGGCCTGGCCTCAGATCATCGGCTTCTGCGGCGCGGTGCGGTGCGGATAGGACTGCGCCACGCCAAGACCCAGAAGCGCGGCGTAGGTTATGGCGATTCCGGGCATCTGCAGGCTGAAGTCGACCAGCGAATGGACCGCCAGCAGCAGCGTGGCCGCCGCGGCGATGGCAGGAAAGATGCGATCGACCCCTTCCTGCGGCAGGGCGCGCAGCTGGAGGAAGAAGGCCACCGCCGGAATCGACAGCAGCAGCAACCCCGCCGGCAGGCCGGACTCCATCAGCACCTCGAGGTAGCTGTTGTGGACGCGCACCTGGTTGATTTCCGTGAGGCCGAAACTGGCATCCCGACGCTCCAGGAAGACCCCGGCGAAACTGCCCAGGCCGGTGCCACCCAGCGGCCGGTCGGCGATCTGCTGCAAGGCCATGCCATAGAGAGACAGGCGGTCGCCGTGTCCTTCGTCTTCACTGAGGCGCAGCTCGTCGAGGCGGTTGCCGAGCAGCATGCCTGACTGCATCAGCACCAGCCCCCCAAGGCCGAGCAGCAGCCCGAGTAGCAGCATCGTCCTGAGGCCGCGGCGCCGATTGGCCAGCAGGATGATGGCGGCAAGCGCAAAGACGCTGGCGCCGGCCCCGCCCTTGGAGCCGGTGAGGACGAGCGCGGTGAGCAGGAGCAGCACGGCGGCGATCAGCAGCCAGACGGCAAGCCCGAGGCCGTCGACGGCGGTCACCAGGCGGATCCGCCAGCCGAGTCCGGTGGGCAGCCAGATGCGATTCAGCCGGTCCTGCAGGAGACCCACCACGATCACCAGGCCAAGACCGGCATAGGCGGCATAGGAGTTGCGGTTGATGAAGGTCGAGGTCAGCGCCTCGGCATAGGTGATCTTGTGAATCCAGAGCACCATCCGGCTGCCGCTGAGCTGCTCGTACAGACCGTAGAGCGCATAGGCGGCCCCGGCGGCCACGAGGGCCCAGAGGAAACGCCGCGCGTGGCGCCGCCGGCGCAGCAGGTGCAGTCCGAGCCAGAAGCTGGCGCCATAGCTCAGCAGTCGCATCAGCGTGACCAGCGTACGGTCCGGCGTGAGGGACAGAGCGCCGGCGGGCTGGATATCCAGCGCGGCGCTGCTCTCGGCCCAGGCCGGATGATGCCAGGATGCGGGCGTCCATCCGGATGCCTGGACCAGGTACCAGACGGCCAGCAGCACCATCACCAGGGCGTAGGGCAGCGTGCGCCGGCCGCGCAGCGTCACGAGGCGGCGAGCCAGCAGGGCCGACAGGCCCCACAGCAGGGCCAGCAGCCCCAGCGCGAGCGCGAGCAGGCTCCAGGCCCAGGGCTCGTTGCCGCCGAACGGCAACGGCGCCAGGCAGACAACCAGGGTGAAAGACCAGAACAGCAGGGATTCCACGCAGGCTGCCACTCCCCAATCGGCACTCAGTAGGCGTTGCGGTTGACGAAGCCCACCAGCAGGGTCAGGAACAGGATCTTCAGGTCAAAGAACACCGACCAGTTGTCAATGTAGTAGAGATCGAACTGTACCCGGCGGCGCATCTTGTCCGGCGTATCGGTCTCGCCTCTGAGCCCGTTGACCTGCGCCCAGCCAGTCATGCCCGGCTTGACGCGCTGACGCGCCAGGTAGTCGTCGATCAGGCCGGCGTAGAAGCGATCGTGCGCAAGGGCATGGGGCCTCGGCCCGACCAGGGACATCTCGCCTCGCAGCACGTTGAAAAGCTGCGGCAGCTCGTCCAGGCTCGTGGCGCGCAGCAGGGCCCCGAGGCGCGTCACGCGCGGATCGTTGCGCCGTGCCTGCGGCACCTCTGCCTCGCCGTCCGCCCGGTGGGCCATGGTGCGGAACTTCAGCATCTCGAAGGTGCCGCTGCCGAAGCCCGCGCGCTGCTGGCGGAACAGGACCGGCCCGCGGCTGTCGAGCTTGATCGCCAACGCGATCAACAGCATCGGCAGCAGGCTGAGGGTCAGCAGCAGCGTGGCCAGGACCCGATCCTCCACCGACTTCAGGCAGCGTTCCCAGGTGGTCATGGGCCGGCGCCAGATGTCGAGCATGGGCAGGCCGCCGAGTTCGCTGACGCCGCGGGCGGGCAGCTCCAGCGCCGGCAGTTCCAGCGCATAGCGGACCGAGATGGGCAGGCGACGCAGCGCCAGAGTGAGGCGCTGCAGCTCGGCGGACTGGTCCATGCCCGGTGCGACGATGAGCTCCTCGATGCCCTCGCTCGCCACGAGCTGCGGCAGGGCGTCGACGTCGCACAAGAGTCGCCCGGAGAAGCCCTGGTCGGCGCGTCCGACATGGCCGAGCACCGTCAGGTACCCCCCTTCGCGCTCCTCGAGCTGAGCGGCGAGCTGACGCGCGCGCACGCCGGTGCCGACGATGGCGACCCGCTGCCGGGCGCCGCCGGTTTCTCGCCAACGCGCCACCACGCCCGCCACAAGCAGCCGCAGCAGGAGCAGGCCAAAGGCACCGAACAGCAGCCAGAGCAGGAACCAGACGCGGGAATACTGGTCGCTGCTCTTCACCAGGACCGAAATCAGCGCCAGCACCGCCATGGCACCGCCCCAGGCGCCGAGAGTCCGGGCAAAGCGGCGCAGCGGACGGCGCAGGCGATCGACCCGGTAGACGCCTGCCATGCTGAGGGCATTCACCGTGAGCAGCGCACCGACGACAAGCGCCGCCCAATAGAACGAGGGCGGCGAGTAGGCGCCAAGCCAGACACGGAACGCGGCATAGCCGGCCAGACCGGCGACCAGCAGATCCCCGACCCGAAGAAGACCGGCGACAAGCGCTTCTTTGTCGGTCGCCTGAGGCATGACTACTTGAGCCATAAGTTATTGATACTAAAGTCGTCCGCGCCTGAGCAATAGAGCTTCGACAATTACATACTATAGTATGTGCTCTATTGCTCTCAGGCGAACGGCTGGCGTCCGCGCCAGCCGATGCCGTAGCGTGCAGCCATGCTTTTGAAGCGATTCTTTCACCGCCGTGTCCCCCCTGCCGGTGTCCCCTCGACGCCGCCGAGCACACGAGTATATGCCATCGGCGATGTCCATGGCTGCCTCGCGCAGCTGGAGGCGCTGCACCGCGCCATTGTGGCGGATGCGGAGGGGGCACCGGACCGCCGGCTGCTGGTCTACCTCGGCGACTACGTCGACCGCGGCGCCGATTCCCGCCGCGTGATCGAGTGCCTGCTGCAGCCCCCTCCGGCCGGATTCGAGCGGGTGCTGATCAAGGGCAACCATGAGGACTTCATGCTGCAGGTTCTGGGGGACAAGAGCGTCTTCCTGCCCTGGCTGATGAACGGCGGCGACGCCACCTGCCGCTCCTATGGCCTGGAGCCGACGGCGCCACCCGACGGGTGCGACGATCTGCTGGGCTGGCTGCAGCGGGCCCTGGCAGAGGCGCTGCCTTCGTCGCACCGCGCGTTTCTCGACTCGCTGCTGCTGCACCACGTCGAGGGCGACTACTACTTCTGCCATGCCGGCATTCGTCCGGGGGTCGCGCTGGAAGCGCAGACGGCGGAGGACTTGATGTGGATCCGCGATCCCTTCCTTGCGTCGCGCAACAACCATGGGAAAGTGGTGGTGCATGGCCACACGCCGGTGGCCGACCCTGAGAAGCGCCCCAACCGCATCGGCATCGACACCGGCGCCTGCTACGGGGGGAGGCTCACTGCCCTGGTGCTCGATGGCCATGAGCAGCGCTTCCTCCAGGTCTGAGCCCCGCCTGCTCGACGCAGCGACCGGCGCCGCCGGCTGGCGCCTGATCCTGGCGCCCGAGTTGCCGCCTGAAGCGCCCCCCGAGCGCCTGGCGGTCTTCGCCGGCAGGCTGGCGCGCCTGGTCGGCCCGGCCCAGGCCGCCGCGGCCTTGGCGCCGGCAAGCGCTGCCTGGAAGTTGGCCCTCCTGCCGGCGGCTCAGATCGTGCAGGCGCGACTGCTGTCGAAGCGGGCGCGCTTCCATCAGCTTGCCGCGCTGCGCCTGCTGGCGGACGCCGGCATCGGCGGCGTCGTCATCAAGGGTTTCGACTTCGCCCACCGCCTCTATGACGACCCGCTTGACCGGATCGGCGAGGATCTGGATCTGCTGCTGCGGCCGGCTGACCTGGCGCCCGCGGTACGGCGCCTGGAGGCCGCGGGCTGGCGCTTTGGCCAGCAGAAGCTGCCGCCCTGGGGTTCGATCGCGCGCGCCAGCATCAGGCCACTGCGCTCGCCCGATGGCGCCACCATGATCGACCTGCACCTGGCGGCGGACGAATGGCCCCTGCCCCGCGCGCTGCCGACCGAGTATCTGTTCGACACCGCCGAGCGCTTCGCTTGCGAGGAGCTGACGCTGCTCGCGCCAAGGCCGGAGGACTCGCTGCTGCTGCTGGTCAGCAACCTCGGCAAGGACAAGTTCGGCCCCTTCGGCATCCGCAAGCTAGTCGACGCGGCCCTGCTGCTGCGCCGCCGCAAGATCGGGCCAGATGCGGTCGCGGCACGCGCCTGCGCGGCCCGGCTGGACCGCCCTCTGCGTACGCTCTGTGGGCTGCTGCGCCGCCTTGGCCTCGGGCTGGAAGCCTGGCCCGGAGAGCCACGCTGCGAGGCCTTCTCGACCCTCCTCGCCGAGGTCCAGGGACTGAGTCAGGAACCACCGACGGGGCTGTCCCTGGTCCGGCGGGAGGTAGCGCTCTGCGCCGACTGGCGGGTGGCCGCCGGTCGCAATCTGCGCCGATTCGCCGGCCTGCTCCGCCTGAAGCGGCAGGACGCGGTGAGCGGATTCTCGTGAAGGCCAGGTCGCGATAGGCGGCTTTCTGCCAGCGTCGGTCCTTGAAACTGAAGCTGCTTCATGAGCGCGGATGCCCGACGCGAACTAGGTCGCCACTTAGTAACCGCCCGCCCATGCTTGGTAAGCAACGGGCGGCCGCTCTCTTTCGTCTAGCTAGGCCCAGTCGTAGCGAGATATGTCCTCACACGACTTTCCACTAAGAGAAGCGCAAGTCGCTCGAACCCGAGCGCACGGCAAAGATTGCGTCGCGAGGGTTTGCGCTATAGTCGTTGCGACCTTGGCATCGGCCGGCCGTTAGGGTTCGGGGGTTTCATGCAGCGTCGTCGGATTCTGGTCACTGGAGGCGCGGGCTTTCTCGGGTCGCACCTGTGCGAGCGGCTGGTGGCGCGTGGCGACGACGTGCTCTGCGTCGACAATTTCTACACCGGCACCAAGGACAACATCGCCCACCTGCTGGGCACGCCGCGGTTCGAGCTGATCCGCCATGACGTGACCTTTCCGCTCTATGTGGAGGTCGACGAGATCTACAACCTCGCCTGCCCGGCTTCGCCGATCCACTACCAGTACGACCCGGTGCAGACCACCAAGACCTCGGTGCATGGCGCCATCAACATGCTGGGCCTCGCCAAGCGCACCGGCGCCAGGATCCTGCAGGCCTCGACCAGCGAGGTCTATGGCGATCCTACGGTGCATCCGCAGACCGAGGACTATCGCGGCAACGTCAATCCGATCGGGCCGCGCGCCTGCTACGACGAGGGCAAGCGCTGCGCGGAAACCTTGTTCTTCGACTACTACCGCCAGCACCAGGTGCGCATCCGTGTCGCGCGCATCTTCAACACCTATGGCCCGCGCATGCATCCGAACGATGGCCGGGTGGTATCCAACTTCATCGTGCAGGCACTCTCCGGCAAGCCGATCACGATCTATGGCGACGGCCGGCAGACGCGATCCTTCTGCTATGTCGACGACCTTGTCGACGGCCTGATCCGCCTGATGGACGCCGACGACGCGGTGACCGGGCCGCTCAACCTGGGCAATCCGGGCGAATTCACCATCCGCGAACTGGCCGAGAAGGTGCTCGCCATGGTCGGCTCGACGTCCGGCATGGTGCAGTTGCCGCTGCCCGAGGACGATCCGCTGCAGCGCCGGCCCGACATCGGCAAGGCGGAGAAGCTGCTGGGCTGGGGGCCGACCGTCCCGCTGGACCAGGGACTGGCGCGCACGATCGACTACTTCCGCACGCTGAAGTCCCAGCCCGCCATTGGCGCCGGCGGCTGACGGCGGGCAGGCGTGATGCTGCCCCGCGTTCATCGTTTCGCCGGGCACAGTTTCCTTGCCCGGGGACTGGGACCCGGCGCCCTGGTCCTCGACGGCGGTGCCAACCTCGGTGCCTTCGCCGCGCCGCTGGCCGAGCGCTTCTCCGCCCGTGTGGTCTGCATCGAGCCGGTTCCCGCCCTGGCCGACGAACTCAGCGCCGCCGGCCTGGACGTGCGTCGCCTGGCTCTGGCGCCCTCTCCGGGCAGGGTCCGGCTGAAGCTCTACAGCGGTACCTGTGCCAGCCTCGATGCCGGGGCCCGTGGCGATCAGGTTGGCGAGATCGAGGTCGAGGCGGTGACCCTGGAGGGACTGCTCGCGACCTGCCCGGGCGAAGTGGCGCTGCTCAAACTCGACATCGAAGGACCGGAATCCGCGCTGCTGCTCGCAACGCCGGCGGAGGCGCTGGCGCGCATCGGCCAGATCACGGTCGAGTTTCACGACTTCCTCGACCCGCGCCTCGCGCCAGACGTCGCGCGCGCGATCGAACGCCTGGAGGGCCTGGGCTTCGACGCCTTCCGCTTCAGCCGCGACAACTCCGACCTGCTGCTGGTCAACCGCGCGCGCCTGCCGCTCGGCGTTCTGTCGCGCATCTATCTGCGCTATCCCTATCGCCTGACGCGGGGTCTTTTGCGTCGGCTGTCACGCCGGCTGGGACTGGTCCGCGGCTGGCGCGAGCGGAACCACTAGGGCGGCAGCGTCCGGCGCGACGGCAGCGCGGCCGGGCGGGTGAGCCGCAGCAGGCTCTGCGATCCGCGTGGCGCGGCGACCAGCAGGTCCAGGGCCGCCAGGCGATAGAGCAGGCCGACATAGACCCAGAAGAAGACATTGGCCGGGTCGACATCGATGACCCAGGCCTTGAAGAAATAGACGAAGACGATCAGGACGAAGCTGCCGAAAGCCGCGTGAGCGCGTCGCAGACGGGGCTCACGCACGCGCAGCGTGCCGACGATTCCGTGGTACAGCAGCCCGCCCATGATCAGCAGGAAGGGCACGAGGCCGAAGACGCCAAGCTCATAGACCGTCTTGGCAAACTGCACCTCGTAGCCGCCGAGCGACGCCTTCTCCGCGGCGGTCAGCCCCTCGGTCGCGAAGCGGCCGGCCACCGTGTTGGTGCCGGTACCCATGCCGAACGGCGCCTGCTCCAGCGCATAGGAGAACTGCACCCAGCTGAAGTTCTGCTCCTGGTAGAGGCCGGTGTGCTCGGCCACGCCCTCCGCCAGCTCATCGGTATCGAAGCCGGTTGCGTAGAGAAAGCTGACGCCGATCAGGCAAACCAGAACGGCGCCGCCGAGCGCGCCGACACCGCGGCCGGAGATCAGCGCATAGACCAGCAGCAGCACCGGCGGGAAGACGAAGGCGGCCCGCATCCCCGATAGCGCGCCGGCGATCACCAACAGCACGATCAGGCAGCGCGCGAAGACGCGCCAGGCGCGCGACCAGTCGAGCGCCTGCAGCGCCAGCGAGGCCGACAGGAGGCAGAGGGTGTAGACGAAGTAGGAGGCGGAATTGCTGAAGGTCGAGGGAATGCGACGGATGACCCCGCCCATGGTGAACTGGGTGAAGTTCTGCGTGGCCCCGGCCGCGGCATCGCCATAGAAGTCGGTCAGCGCCTCGCGGTAGCCGATCACCTCCGACAGGCTCCACTGGTAGAGGCCGATGATGCAGGGGATCGGCGCCACCAGGGCGATGGCGCGAAGCAGGCGCACGATATCCTCGGGCGTACGCAGGATGGCGGCGGTGACATAGGCCAGCGGAATGTAGAGCAGCCAAACCTTCACGCCGATCAGCGCGAGGGCGACGTTGACGACGCCCGGGTTCAGGGTCTGCAGCAGCACGACAAGGCTGAGGAACAGGAGCGAAAGGGTCAGCCAGGGCGGCAGGACCGCCGGTGCCAGGAGTTGCGGGCGGAGCAGCAGAACCGCGACATAGAGCGGCAGCACAAAGAAGAGGTCCTTCGCCAGGAGGAAGATGGCCGACTGTTCCGACCAGAGGATGAGCGAGCCGGCGAAGGCGATGTAGATCAGCAGTCCCGCCAGCAGGTACTGCCACCGCAGCAGGAAGAGACCGAAGGAAGCGGCCCCCAGCAGGGCCAACAACAGGTCGAGCATGGCGCGGATCCCCCAGCGCCACAGTCTAGCGGAGGCGAAGCGGCGCTCCTAGGCGGGGCCGATCAGCTCCGCGAGAATGCCGCCCAACCTGGCGCGATAGCGATCCCAAGTGAACTGCAGGGCACGCGCCCGTGCCGCCGCCGCCATCTCCTGGCGCAGCGGCGCGTCCGACGCCAGCCGCTCCACGGCCTGGGCCAGGGCGATCGCGTCGCCGGCCGGCACGATCAGTCCCTGGCGGCCGGCTTCGACGACCGATCCGCTGTTCGGTGTCGTTACCACCGGCAGGCCGCAGGCGAGCGCCTCGTAGATCGCCAGCGCGGAGCCCTCATGCAACGAGGGATAGACAAAGAGGTCGGCGGCGGCGAAGACCGCCTGCACCTCGTGATAGGGCACCGCGGCACGATGCTCGAAGAGATCGGCATAGGGCGCCAGGGCATCAGGCGGCAGCGCCAGCGGCCCCACCAGCGTGGCCCGGCAAAGGCCAGGCGGCAAGCGGCGCATGGCCTCGAGCAGGTAGGCCAGGCCCTTGCGCGCCGCGAGCTGTCCGACGAAGAGCAACCGCACCGGACCGGACTGCGGCTCCCTTTTGACGGGCCGGAACCGCTCCACGTCGACGCCGAAGGGAAGGACGGAGATTCGCTCGGGCGGGACACCGAGCGCCGTCAGCGTGTCGCGCACATAGTCCGAGGGCGCCAGCAGGTGCCCGGCCGCCAGCGCCTCGCGCCGGCAGGTCTCGGTCAGAGCCGGGTCGCGCCAGCTCCAACCCGGCGGCATGAAGGCCGGATGCCGATCGGCCTCGGCGCGCAGGATCGCCTCGCCACTGACGCGATGGCCGATGACCTGGTTGAGGATGCCGACGACACCCGCCTGGCGCGCCGCCTCCAGCGTCCGCAGGGCCGCGGTGTCGTGGACGATCACCGCGGCGGGGCGCTCGCGCCGCACCAACCGCGCCAGCCGGCAGTCGGCCGCGCGATTGCGCGCGGCCAGCAGCGCCTCGGACACCCTGGCGGGCAGGCCCAGGCGGCCGGCCACCAGGCGCGCCGCCTCCCGCCACAGGGCTGCCGACACCCGCGCGGGATCGAGATCCGGATGGCGCCGCCGTTCGAGCTGCCGGCGCGCGCGGCGCCGCAGGGTTGCCGGCAGCAGCCCGAGCCAGGGGTCCCAGGCGCCGGGCCGGTAGTAGAGATCGGTGTGGAATCGACCGCCGTAGCCCAGCGCCTGCACCGCGGCGGCCAGGGCATAGGTGAAGTGCATGGCGCCAGGGTTGCCGACTTCGACGACGGGCGGCCCGCGGTTCATGGCGGCTTGCGGGCGATCACCACCACGCTGCGGCCCAGGCGGTGCAGCAGCAGGGGATCCACCAGCCGGGACAGCGGCACCACCACCTGGTTCCAGAAGCGGATCTGCCTCGCGTTGGGGGCCGCCCGGCGCAGCAGCAGGCGATTGCCCAGCGACAGCATGGCGCCGGCGGCATCGAGGTGGAAGGCCCGCTCGACCACCGCATGGCGGCCGATCATCTCGGCGAAGCCGCGCCGCGTGTAGCGGCGCATATGGCCAACCGCAGTGTCGAAAGGGCTGAAGAGCCAAGGATGGCCGGGCGAGAGGGCGATCAGGCGCCCGCCCGGCTCCAACCGCGCGACGGCGCGCGCGACCTCGTCCGAGTCATCCTCCAGATGCTCGAGCACGTCGACATAGAGCGCCGTGTCGAAGCGCTCGCCCGGCGGCAGGCTCGACAGCGTGCCGCGATGAATCTCCGGTTGCCCGGGGCCGAGGACGGCGAGACGCCGGGCAAGCTTGTCGGCCAGGTCCGGATCCGGCTCGACCGCCAGCCAGCGCTCAATGCCGCCATGCCACAGCGAAAGCGTGCTGGAGCCGATGCCCGCGCCAACCTCGAGCACGCGCCGTCCCAGGCTGCCACGCAATCGCGATGCCCAGTAGCGCCGCCAGGCATGGGCCTGCACAAAGAGATCGAGTTCCTGGCCCAGATAGTGGCGCGCGTCGGACACGACGGTACCCCGGTCAGGCGGCGTCATGATCGAGTTGGCGCCGTTCGAGGACATAGCCACGCCAGTCGCGCGCCGGTATCACCGCCTGCAGGCCGCGCGTGCGCAGCGACACGAAGAGCAGCAGCACGGCGAACACCACGCTCTGCGCGAAGAGGATGGCCACCAGACCGAAGGCGGTCGTAGCCCAGCCGGGAATCGCCATGTCGGTACTGATGCGCACGACCACAATGGCGGCCAGCGCCAGGCCGAGGCCGACGATCACCAGGGTCAGCAGCAGCAGCAGGCGCGCCAGCACGCGGTCCAGGTCCACCGCGATGGCACCCAGTCCGTGCTGCACCAGCGAGGGCAGGTTCATCTTCGACTGGCCGGCATAGCGGCGCCCGCGGTCGGTCGGCAGCCGCTCTATCGGCCAGCGGCCGGCGATCAAGGTCCCCGCCAGATGGCTCCAGAGCTCCGGCCTGTGCACCAGGCGGCGAGCGACGTCGTGCGGGATCAGGCAGAAGTTTCCGAAGGTGATCCGCCGTCCCGTCAGCAGCCGGAAGAGCTTCTTGTAGAGGCCGTAGAAGAGCCGGAAGCCCAGGCGCTCGGTGCGGCGCCGCCGCTCGGCCACCACGATGTGGCGGTGTCCGCGGCCCGCGGCGAGCAGGCGCGGCACGTCCTCCGCCCGGTCCTCGCCATCGCCGTCCATCACCACCAGCGGCGCGGTACCGCCACTCTCGACCAGGGCGGACAGGCCAATGGCGATGGCGCGCGCGTGGCCCTGGTTGACGGCCAGCGTCAGGACCTCCAGCGGACGCAAGTGGGAAAGCCCGGCGACGGTCGCCGCGTCGAGTGGACAGGTCTCGGCGGAGCCGTCGTCCACCAGCAGGACGGCATAGCTCTGCCCGGCTTCGGACGCTGTGCGCTCCAGGTCCAGCAGCAGCCGTCCGACACTTTCCCAGTCGTCGAGCAGCGGAATCAGGATCCGTGCGTCAGGCATCTGTCGCCGTCCCCCTCCGGCGGCCGAGTCGCTCAAGGCGCGTATCGGCGATAAAGCTCATATTCGCCGATTCGCCCGTCGAGGCGATAGTCCCGCCAGCCGGCGGCGAAGTCCGGGTCGCTCAGCAGGTAGGCAAGATAGTCGAGGCCACCGCCGATCGTCGGCGTGGCGCCGCCGGCGAAGACGGCGACCAGGTCGGGCCGCGCGGCCAGGAAGCGTTCCACCAGGCGGCGGCGCAGCGCCGCCTCCTCCGCGTCCTGGCGCGCTGGCGGGCGGAAGCCGGCGGCCTCCTGCGCGGCCGGATGGCGCCGGTAGTAGCCGTCGAGCCGCCAGAGCGTGGCCTCGGCGCTGACCCAGCGGGCATCCGCTACGGTCACGGCGGGAAACAGCGGATAGAGCTCGGGATTGAGCGCGAAGACCCGCTCGCCCGGCCGCAGGACCGCCGCCAGCTCGCGTGCCGCCATCCAGGCGCCGCCGCCGCCACGCGCCTGCTGCCAGCCGAGGTAGCCGACCCAGAGCGGCAGCAGCAGCAGCGGCAAGGCCAGCAGCCGGCGCCTGCCGCCAGCCGTCGCCAGGAGCGGCAGGACACCGGCCAGGGACAGCACCAGTGCCGGCAGCCAGTGATAGGCGAAGCCCTTGCCCTGCAGCAGCGCCGCCAGGCCGGCGCCGACAGCGCCCCAGAGGAACGGCCGCGCCACGAGGCCGGCCGCGCCGAACCAGGGCGCCACCACGAGCGCGCCGGCGAGGACGACCAGCGGAAGCCAGACGCCCAGCGGCGACAGCAGCTCGGCCAGCGGCCGGCCGAGAGCCGCGTAGTAGGCCACGAGATCGGGCACCACCTGGGTCAGGAAGAGGGGGTGCCGTGCCAGCAGCAGCGCGCCGCCCGCCACGAGGGTGGCGAGCAGCACCAGCACCGCCGCGCGCCAGAGCGACGACCAGCGTCGCCGATGCCACGCCAGCCAGAGCTCGGGCAGCAGCAGCGCGAGTCCCAGGAGGGGCGGCTTCAGCAGGATCGCCAGGCCGGCCAGCAGGGCGGCCACGGCCTCGACCCGACGATCCGGCGCCTGGCCCGCGGCCCGCAGCCCGACGGCGGCCAGATGCGGCAGCAGCAGCGGAACAGCCCAATGCTCCCGCTCGCCGAACGAACCGAGTGCCGCGAAAGTGAGCGCCGCCGCCAGCACCGGCGGCATGACCAGCGCGGGCAGCGGCGCCGCGCCGCGCAACAGGCGCCCGGTCCACAGCAGGCAGGCGCCGGCCAGGCACAGGTAGGCCAGTACCAAGGCCGTCTTGTCGTCCAGGCGCGCAAGCCCGGCAAGGCGATGGACCAGGCCGTGCAGCCAGTAGATCGTCGGCGGATTCGTGTCACCGATATCGACATAGAGTTCCGCGCCGGCGGCCAGCTGGCGCGCCGCCGTGGTGTAGAAGGCGACATCCGGATGCTGCGGCCAGCCCAGTGCCAGCCAGCCGCCGGCCGCCAGCAGGGCGAGGGTCGCGCCCTGGGACAGGGCCCGCGCCGTGGACTCCACCGGCGTCATGCGCCCTTCCTGCGGCGGCGGCGCCTGGCGACATAGGCGCCGGGCAGCAGCGCCTGGAAGCCGGCCATCAATGCCCCGCGCGCGCTTGGGCGGAAGCGGACCAGGCGCGCCGCCGCGCGGAGGCGACCCGCCAGTCCGCCGCAGGCGAGCTCCGCCGTGGCTTCGGCTTCGGCCAGCGAGCGGTCGATCAGCGGTTCGAGGCCGGCCAGCGCCGCGGCCTCCTCCGGATGTTCGCCGCGCCAATGCGCGAGGTCGGCGCGCCGAAGCTCGGCGATGATGCGCAGCCGTTCCAGCGACCGCCGCGCGGCCTCGGCGGCCGCCTGCCGGGACGAAAGGTCGTGCAGCGCATGCGTGACGTTGCGCCCATGCCGGCGATAGCGCAGCAGCGGCGCCGGGTGATAGGCGAGCCGCCCGGCCAGCGCGGCGCGGAAGGGCAGCGTCGTGTCCTCGAAGGCCCGGTCGTCCAGCGGCGGGAAGCGGTCCATGAGCCCCCGGCGCAGCGCCAGCGTGGCGCCCAGCACGTGGCCCTGGACGCGCGCGTACGCGGCCCGCTGCCGCTCCATCGGCGGCGCCGGAAAGGTCTGTTGGCGGAGGATCTGGCCAGTGGCATCGATGACGGTAACGGCGGAATGGGCCAGCAGCACGGCGGGATCGTCGAACAGCGGCACCAGGGCGCTGACCCTGCCGGCGGCCGAGGCATCGTCGCCGTGCTGGAAGACGGCGATCTCGTCTTCGACGAGCGTCAGCGCCGCTGTCATGTGCGCCGCCGGTCCACCCAGGTGCCGGGGGAAGCGGTGGGCGCGCAGACGATGCGGGCCGCGATAGGCCGCGAGGGTCCGCGCCACGATCTCGGGCGTGGCGTCATCCGATGCATTGTCGGACACCAGAAGGGTCAGGTTGGGGTAGTCCTGGGCCAGCGCCGCCGCCAGGGCCTCCGCGAGGAACTCACCCTGGTTCGTCGTCATCAGCACCAGGGTCACGGGGGGCCCTGTCATCGGCCACTCCGGCGCGGCGCTCGCGCGAACCGCCCGATCCAGCCGAGGTGGAGCGGCCCCGGCGGCGGTGCGAAGACGAGCAGTGCCGCGGGGACCACGCCGTCGCCGAACGCCATGCCCCGCAATGCCCGGAACGGCGGCTGGCTCGCAGTCATGCCGGCTCTTCCGCGGTCAGGTCGGCGGCATGCGCGCGGCAGAACTCCAGCGTCTCCAGGATGGCCGGATCGAGCCGCATGTCGGGACGGCAGCCACTCGCCGCCAGGCGCCCACAATCGAGCGTGAAGTGTTCCCCGCCGCCACCGCCGCGTCCGACCTCGACATCGTGGCCGGGTCCCGCCAGGGCGGCGATGTGCCGGGCAAGCGCAATCACCCGCAGCGTCGGGCCGCCGAGATGCCAGACCGCGTCGCCGCCACCGTCCCGCGGCAGCAGCAGCAGATGCTCGATCGCCTCCAGCGCGGCGCCGATTGGCAGGAAGCTTCGCCAGGCGCTGCCGTCGCTGGCGAGCCGGAGCCGCGGCCCACGCGCGGCCTGGCGGCAGAGACTGTTCGGCAGCAGCGTCCAGCGGTCGACGGCGGCCGAGGCCGGCGCCCCGACGACGTTGGCGAGGCGCAGGATGCGGGCATCGAGGCCGCCTGCCCGGGCGTCGCGCAGGGCCGCCTCGGCGGCGGCGTGGGCCCGTCCATAGGGCGACCGCGGCGCCAGGGGCCGCGCTTCGTCGACGCGGCCGGCCAGCGGGCCATAGACGTGAACGCTCGAGATCTGCAGGAAACGGCCGATCGACGCCGCGATCGACGCGGCGCCGAGGGCCGCGGCGCCGCCGGCGGTCACCGCCAGGGCGCGCGCGGGATCGGCGGCGGCCAGGACCTCGGTGGCGGCCGCCAGGTTGACGACGCAGTCCCAGCCGGCGAGCAGCGGCGCCAGGCCGTCCGGCGAGGCCGGCAGCTCCAGCGGCAGGAAGGGAGCCTCCAGGCCGGCGGGCCAGGCGCGCCGCGCACGCGCCGCGACGCCAACCGTCCAGCCACGCGCCGCCAGTGCCAGTGCCAGGCGCCCGCCCAGGTAGCCGGTCCCGCCTACGACCAGGACGCGCCGGCCGCCTGTCGTCATGGCGCCGGCCAGCCGCGCGGCATGGCGGGATCGTCCAGCGCGCGGCGCTCCACCTCCTCGGGGTCGTGCGGCTCGCTGGCGCAGTTCACCACCAGCGCGTCCTCGGCGCCGACCGCGCCGAAGGACATCCAGAGACCGGGCGGCACAACCAGCAGCGCGTAGTCGGCGGGGCCCAGCCACTGCTCGTCGAGGCGGCCGGTGCCGCCGTCGCGGTCGTCGAACAGGAGGAAGCGCGCGCGCCCGGCGACGCAGGCAAGGTTGCAGGTGACGCGGCGGTGGCGATTCCAGCCCTTCACCTGCCCCGGATGCACCAGCGAGACATAGACTTCGCCGAAGGAACGAAAGGGCGGGCGATCGGCGCGCAGGATCGGCAGGATCGCGCCGCGGCTGTCGCGCCGCACCGCCAGCGGCAGGCGCTGGACCCCGGCGATCACCTCGCCTCCAGCCGGGCCATGTAGCCGGCGAGCTGCGCGCGCGACAGCTCCGGTATGGGCACACCGTCGGCTGCCGCGCGATACCAGCGCGCCGTCTCCGCGGCCGCCGTCTCGAAGTCGAACAGCGGGCGCCAGCCGAGGCGCTCGCCGGCCTTGGCGACCGAGAGCTGCAGCAGCGTCGCCTCGTGCGGCGCGGCGGCATCCGCCGGCAGGAGCTTCAGCTCCCCGCCACCCCAGGACGCCAGCAGTGCCCTGGCCAGGCGCTCGACCGACCAGGCGCTGCCCTCGCCCGGGCCGAAGTTCCAGGCCTCGGCGAAGTCGCGCGGCGACGACGCCAGCGCCAGGGCCAGCCGCAGATAGCCGTGCAGCGGCTCCAGCACATGCTGCCAGGGGCGCGTGGCCCGCGGATTGCGCAGTTCCACCGGCTGGCCGGCGGCCAGCGCGCGCATCACGTCGGGGACGATGCGGTCGGCGGACCAGTCGCCGCCGCCGATCACGTTGCCGGCGCGGGCACTGGCCAGCCCCGGCGCCCCGGACGCGGAGAACCAGCTCGCGCGGTAGGCCTCGATGGCCATCTCGGCCGCCGCCTTCGAGGCGCTATAGGGGTCCTTGCCGCCCAGCGCGTCGGTTTCGCGGTAGCCCCAGACCCACTCGACGTTGCGATAGCACTTGTCGGACGTGATCAGCACCGCGGCCTTGAGGTCCGGCTGCTCGCGCAGCGCCTCCAGTACATGCACCGTCCCCATGAGGTTGGTGGCGAACGTCGCCATCGGGTCCTGGTAGGAGCGGCGCACCAGGGCCTGGGCCGCGAGGTGGAAGACGTACTGCGGCCGCGCCTCTTCGACCACCGCGGCGACGCCGCCGGGATCGCGCAGGTCGACCAGGCGCTGGCGGATCACGCGGTCCAGGCCGAGTGCCGCGTAGTGGCTGTCGCGGCCCTCCGGCGGCAGCGCCAGTCCCGTCACCTCGGCGCCCAGTTCGCTCAGCCAGAGCGCCAGCCAGGAACCCTTGAAGCCGGTCGTGCCGGTCACCAGCACCCGCGCGCCGGCGAATGCGCCGAGTGAAGGCAGCGTCACCACAGACGCCATGGGGCCCGCCCCTCGTCCCACAGGCGGTTCAGCAGCGCGTGGTCGCGCGCCGTATCCATCGGCTGCCAGAAGCCGCCGTGGCGATAGACGCCAAGCTGCCCGTCGCGCACCAGTGCACGCATCGGCTGCTGCTCCAGCATGATCGCGTCGTCCTCCGGCAGGTAGTCGAAGAGCGACTGGCCGCAGGCGAAGAAGCCGCCGGAGATCAGGCCGGCGGTGGCCTGCGGCTTCTCGTTGAAGCCGATGACGCGGTCGCCGTCGGCCTCCAGTTCGCCGAAGCGGCCCGGCGGATGCACGCCGGTGACGGTCATGACACGCCCCTGCGCACGATGCTGCGCCATCAGGGCACCGAGGTCGACGTCGCCGACGCCGTCGCCATAGGTCAGGAAGAAGCTCTCCTCGCCTTCCAGGTGGCGGCGTACGCGGCGAACGCGCCCGCCGGTCATGGTGTCCTGCCCGGTGTCGACCAGGGTCACGCGCCAGTCGTCCTCGGCGCTCTGGCTGTGGAACACGATCTGCGGCTCGGCACCCAGCGAGATGGTGAAGTCGCAGATCCGCGCCCGGTAGTTCAGGAAGAAGTCCTTGATCATCTCGCCCTTGTAGCCGAGGCAGAGCACGAACTCGCGGTGCCCGTGGTGGGCGAAGTGCTTCATGATGTGCCACAGGATGGGGAAGCGCCCGACCGGCACCATCGGCTTCGGGATATCGGCGCTTACGTCGCGGATGCGCGTGCCATAGCCGCCACAGAGTATGACCACTTTCATCGCGGACGCGACTGCTCCCCCAGGCCGTTGCGCTTCGACGCTTGAACCTATCATGGCGGGGCGTCCGGCGACAGCGCGGGCGCCCGCCTGAGGTCGCGCTCGAACCACCAGATCCAGCCAAGGTAGATCAGCGTCGGCAACAGGGCGAAGGCCAGCAGCGCCGCGGTCGCCGCGCCGTCCAGTCCCTGCGCCGGGATCAGCCAGAGAAACAGCCCCGCGCTGCTGCCTGCCAGGACCAGGGAGATCAGCGATCCGGTCAGGAAATAGCCGCGGGCGAAGATCTGCGGCACCAGCAGCTGTTCCAGCGTCCGGGCCAGCAGCACCGGCAGCAGCAGGCGGAACAGCGGCACCGTGGGGGCGAAGTCATCGCCGGCGACCAGCGGGATCGCCCAGGGCGCGAGCAGCCAGCCGACAGCGCCGGCGAAGAGCACCGCCACCAGCGTCAGCAGCACCGGCCGGCGCTGCGAACGCCAGGCGCTGCGCGGGCTGGCACCGCCCATGCGGGCCCGGAACACCGTCGCCACCGCCTGCGGCAGGGCGCCGCCGACATCGATCAGGCGCAGCGCGAGCTGGTACCAGCCGACGGCGGCCGGGCCGGCGACCGCGTTCAGGGTGACCACGTCGACCGAGCCATAGACGTAGTGGCCGACCTGCGCCGCATGAACCTTGCCGCCGTCCAGCGCCAGCCGGCCAGCGGCGCGCCAGGGCTGCCGGCCGCCGCCCTGCCGCGCCGCGCGCAGCAGACAGCGCAGGCCCCAGAGCACCACCAGCAGTGCCGAGAGCGCCTGTGCCGCCAGGGCGCCGGCGACGCCGAGGTCGAGCATCCAGAGGGTCACGAGCAGCCCGGCGACCATGACGAGGTTGCTCAGCATCACGCCCTGGTTGCGCAGGCCCAGGCGCCCGAGCGCCAACAGCAGCGCGCCCTGGTAACGGGCCCAGATCATGACCGGCAGCAGCAGCCACGCCGCCAGCAGCAAGCCCGGCGGCAGCGCGCCGAACAGGCGGTTGCCGGCCAGCCACCAGCAGGCGAGCGCGACCAGCAACGCTGCCGCGGCCAGCATCAGGTACAGCCGCCAGAGCGCGGCGAAGAGCGGCGGGAACCAATCCTGCGCGCCGGCCCGTGCCGCGCGGTGCACCACGACGGAATCGAGGCTGAGGGACCCGGCGGCGGAGAACAGCCCGACCCAGGCCATCAGCGCACCCAGCGTGCCCCGTCCTTCCGGCCCCAGCAGTCGCGCGGTGAGCACCAGCACGATAAGGCCGCTCCCCAGCTGGACCAGCTGCACGCCGCCGGTCTTCAGGACGTCCCTCAGCATGGCGCCTGTCCGGCCAGAAGCGCCGCGAAGCGCCGCTGCATAAGGTCGGCCTGCCGCTCCAGGCTCAGCTCGGCGGCGGCGCGCACGGCCGCCGCCGCACCCAGCGCGGCACGGCGGGCCGGATCCCCCAGCAGCGCGGCGATGGCCGCCGCCAGGGCGACCGGATCGTCCGACGGCACGGTGAGCCCGGCCTCGCCCAGGATCTCGGGCAGCGCGCCGCGCCGGCTGGCGATCACGGCGGCGCCGCAGGCCATGGCCTCGGCCGCGACGCGGCCGTACTGCTCCTCCCATCGCGAGGGCACGACGACGATATCCGCAGCCCGCAGATAGGCCGGCACCTCGGCGTGCAGCGCGTCGAAGAACACCACGCGCGGCCGCAGGCCGGCGGCATCCAGCTGCGCCGACAGCGCGGCGACGTAGCCATCGGGCTCGGCCGGGAAGCGCGGCAGCAGCAGCTGCCAGTCGCAGTCGGCCAGCCGTCGCAGCGCCTCCAGCAGCAGGTCGATGCCCTTCTGCCTGGCGAGGCGACCGACATAGCAGACCGTCGGCCGCGTCAGGCCCAGCCGGTCACGCATCGCCGCCCGCGCCGCCGCGTCGGGCTTGAACAAGGCTGGCTCGAAGCCCAGCGGCACGACCGCCGTGCGGCCGGCGAAGCCCAGCCGCAGCCAGGTCCGCTCGATCTGTCGTGAATGGCAGAAGAGGAGATCGACCCGCCGGCGCGTCGCCAGCGCGGAGAGCCGCGTGCGCAGATGACGCGCCGCCGGCCTCAGGTGGGCGCGGCACAAGGCCGGCCAGAAGGCCTCGACGGCGTTCTCCAGCGACACCGCCGTCAGCCGGCCGCCCGCCCGGTGCTGGTATCCGCCCAGCCGGAACGCCAAGGGCGTGTCGGGCTCGTTGTTCAGATGGACGATACGCGGCCGCCGCTGCCGCAGCAGCTCCGCCAGGCCGCCGATCCGCACGTAGCGCAGGTTGCTGCCGGAAAACTCCAACAGGTGCAGCGGCGGATCGTCGGCAGCCGGCGGTTCGGCCTCGCGGTTGCCTGGCAGGTGCCAGAGGCTGCGCGCGGTTGCCACCTCCACGGCAAAGCCGCGCCGGGCGAGCGCGGCATAGAGGCGGCGGTTCACCGCCAGGGCCGCGGCGTGATCGATCGCCAGGATGTCGGGGCGCGATGGCATTGCCGCGGGCTAGCCCCGGGCCAGGGAGGGCCGGGCGGCCAGCAGCTGGTCCAGCACCGCGTGGAAGGACCGCGACACCGTTGCGCGATCGTAGTGCCGCGCGACCAGCGCCTGCGCCCGCGCGCCGGCCGCGCGCAACGGCGCCGGGTCGGCCAGCAGCGTGTCGAGGCGTTCGGCCATGGCATCCGGGTCCGCCGCCACGAACCAACCGGTCTCGCCCTCGATGACGTAGTCCTCGGGACCGCCACAACGGGTCGACAGCACGGGTCGGCCGCTGGCCATGGCCTCGAGCCCGGAAATGCAGAGGCCCTCCTGCTGCGAGGGTATGACGAAGAGCTCGAGGCCGGCATAGAGCCGCAGCAGCTCGGCACGCGGCACGCGGCCATGCAGCTCGACCGCTCCCGCCAGTCCGAGCCCGGCGATCGTCTGCAGGATCGCGCCCTCGGGCTCTTCGCCGGCGAGCACCAGGACACTGTCCGGGCGTCGGCTGCGCAACAGGGCGAAGGCCTGGAGCAGCAGCGGGATGTTCTTGCGCGGGTCGGCATAGCGGCCGAAGAAACCGATCCGCCGGCCTGGGCCGGCCGCGGGCCAGGGCTGAGCGGCGCATTCTTCCAGGTCGAGCGGCGGCGGGACGACCTCCAGTACCCGCGCCGCGGGCTGCAGCCGCCTGAGGACCGCCTGGCTGTAGCGGCTGATGGTGACCGAGGGCACGCTGCCCAGCAGCCGCCGTTCCAGGCGCCGGCAGAGCGGCGCATCCACCAGGAGGTCCAGCAGCTGGCGCGGCCAGGGAAAGGACTGGCGGCGCAACTCGCGGTCACCGTCGAAAGGCGTCGCCACCCAGGCCAGCGCCGCGCCGCCGAAGCCCTGGAAGACCCCGGCCGGCAGGACCGATCCGCAGACGGCGATGACGAGATCATAGCCCGCCAGCACCCCACGCCAGAGGCGGGTCGGCCGATAGCGCATCGACTCCAGCTCCGGCAGGCGCACGCCGACACGGTACAGCAGCGTGCCGTCGGCCTGCGTCTCGGTGACGAGGCGCGGGCGGCGGATGGGCAGTGCGAAGAGTGGCACGGAGAAGTCCGGCGACTGGCGGTAGGGCTCGTACCAGGCCAGATCGGCGCGCCAGCCGCGTTCCGCGAGCAGACCCTGCGCGGCCGCGACCAGCGCGGCGACCCCACCCGTGGCACACAGCGTCACCAGCAGCACCCGCGGCCGCTCCTCCGCCGTCATGCCGGGTTGCACATCCATCGCGCTCCAAGGTCCCCCAAGACGGCGCCCATGCTGGCCGTCACCTCCGCGAAGGCTAGCACAGCCGCCCGCGCCGGCAGGCATGGGACGCAGAAGGACGTCATGCTACCGTTTCGCAAGACCATGCGACTCACCATTGTTCAGGGACCTTACCTGCCGGTTCCGCCCCTGCTCGGTGGCGCGGTCGAGCGTTCCATGCTGTCGCTGGGGCGGCACTGGGCCGCCGCCGGATGCGAGGTGACACATGTCTCCCGCCGCTTCCCGGGTCTGCCCGACGCCGAGACCAGGGACGGCGTGCGTCATCTCAGGGTACCCAGCCGCGACGCGCCGGCCGGGCGCCTGTCCTTCCGGTGGCACGAGTGGCTCTACTGCCGCCGCGTGAAGTCCGTCCTGCCCCCGGCCGACATCATCGTCACCAACAGCGTGATCATGCCGCTGCTGCTGCGCGACGAGCGCTTCGGCAGGCTCGTCGTGCGCATGGAACGGCCACCCAAGGGACAACTGCGCTTCTATCGCCACGCCGCGCTGATCCAGACCGTGAGCCAGGATATGCGTACGCGCATCCAGGCCGCGGCGCCGGAGCTGGCCGAGCGCATCAGCGTGGTCGGCAGTCCGCTCGACGGCGCGCTCGCGCCGCTGGACGCCCCTCCGGCCGACCCGGAACGCCAGATCACCTTTGTCGGCCGGCTGCACCCCGAGAAGGGCGTGGACCTGCTGATCGGCGCCTTCCGTCGCGCGCTGGAGCAGCTGCGCGGCGCTTGGACCCTGACCATCGTCGGTCCCCACGAAGGGCGCGCCGGCGGCGGCGGAGAGGCCTGGCTGGCACGCCTGCGGGCGCTGGCCGCCACGGCGGGCGAGCGCATCGCCTTCACCGGACCCATATTCGAACCCGAACGCCTGGCGGCAGAGCTGCGACGAAGCGCGATCTTCGCCTATCCGTCGCTGGCAGAGCGCGGCGAGGCGCTGCCGATGGCGCCATTGGAGGCGATGGGCCAAGGTGCCGTGCCGGTCGTCTCCGCGCTTGCCTGCTTCCGCGACTACCTCGACCCCGGCAGCAACGGCCTCGCCGTCGATCTGCGCGCCGGGAACGGCGAGGCAGCCCTGGCGACCGCCCTGCTCGCGCTGATGAACGACCCGCAACGCCTGACCAGGATGCGGGCCCTTGCCTGCCGGACGGCCCAGAGCTACGCGGCGGCCAGGATCGCCGAGCGACATCTCCAAGACTTCCGCCAGATACTGGCACGATGAGGATCCTCCACGTCATCGCCAACATGGGCAGCGGCTCCGGCGGGCCAACCGCCGCGCTTCGCGGCCTCGCCGCCGCGCAAGCGGCACAGGGCGACGAAGTGCATGTCGTTTCGGTCAACCTGGATGGCCCGCCCTGGCGGCCGGTCCGCGCGCCTGGCGGCCGGGTGAGGGAAATGCTGGACGGCGTCGCCTGGGACTTCTTCCCCGGCGCACCGCCGCGCCGCTGGCTGCGCTCGCCGGCACTGGCGCGAGCCCTGCCGGCGGCGATCGCCGCTGCCGACGCAGTGGAGATCCACGGCCTCTATCTGCATCCCCTGCTGGCCGCCGGCCGCGCCTGCCGCCGGCTCGGCAGGCCCTATGTGCTGCGTCCGCTCGGCATCCTCGATCCGGTGATCCAGGGACGGCGACGCTGGCGCAAGCGCATCGCCGGCTGGCTCGGCAGCGACGCGCTGCTGCGCGGGGCCGGCCTGATCCACGTCACCAGCGAGGCCGAGGCGGCGATCGCGCGCCCCTGGACCGGCGGCACGCCCGTCGCCATCGTGCCGCATGGCGTGACGCCGCCGCCGCGGCCCGACGAGGCCGCGCTGGCCGCGGCGCGAAGACGTTGGCTGGGCGATGCCGCGGGACCGGTGCTGCTGTTCCTCGGCCGCCTGACCGCGAAGAAGGGGCTGTGCGACCTCGTCGCCGCGCTGCCGCCGCTGGTCGCCCGCTGGCCGGGCCTGAGGCTGCTCGCCGTCGGCCGCGACGAGGGCGAAGGCCAGGCGGCCCGCGACCTCGCCGGGCGCCTGGGGCTGGCCAGGCACCTCGTCATCACCGGCCAGCTCGACGCGCCGGAAGTCGGCGCCGCGCTGGCCCTGGCCACGCTGTTCGTACTGCCGTCGCGCAGCGAGAACTTCGGCCTGGCTGTGGTCGAGGCCCTGGCGGCCGGCACGCCGGCCGTGATCTCGCCCGGCGTGGCGCTGGCGCCAGCGCTCGAGGCCGCCGGCGCCGCCGTGGTGGCGCCCCCCGCCGCGCTGGCCGAGCCCCTGGCCCTGCTGCTGTCGGATGCTGCGCGCCGCGCCGCGCTGGCCGAGGCCGGACGGGCTGCCGCCGCGCGATACAGCTGGGCGGCCGCCGCCGAAAGCCTGCGCGCGCACTACGCGCGTCTGATGCCGGCCTCGCGATGACCGGCGCCGAACCCTCCATCAGCCTGGTGGTGCGGCTGCACAACACGGCGCGCTTCGCCGCCGCGGCCATCGCCTCGGCACTGGGCCAGCGGCATGCCGGACTGGAGGTGCTGGTGATCGACGACGCCTCTTCCGACGAGAGCGCGGCGATCGCCGAGCGCCTGATCGCCGCCTACGCCGGCCCGCACCGCGCCCGCCTGCTGCGGCTGGAGCGCAACCACGGCTGCGGCGGCGCGCTGCAGGCCGCGGCCGCGGCGGCCGGCGGCGAGGTGATCGTGCTGGCGGACGGCGACGACCTGTCGGACCCGGAGCGCGCCGCAACGATCGCCGCCGCCTTCGCCACCGCGCCCGACGTGCTGCTGGTGGCGCACGGCCAGCGATCGATCGACGCCGAGGGCCGGCCGATCGCGCAGCGCGCCGCGGCGGGGCGCGTGCCGGCGCTGGCGGAGGCCGCTTCGCTCGGCCAGGGCTTCGCCGGCGCCGTCTCGGCCTACCGCCGCCGCCTGTTCCGGGGTCTTGCGCCGCTCGACGGCCTGACGCACAGCGAGGATTGGCTGCTGACCGTGCGCGCCCTGGCCCTCGGCCGTGTCCTGCTGCTGCCGCAGGTCCTGGTCAGCCGGCGCTCGCATGCCGGCAACATCAGCGGACCCACGGCCGAACTCGCGGCCGCCGCGGCCTATCGCGCCTGGGGCCTCAGGCACGATCGCGCCGCCTTTGCCGCCTATGCGCGCCTGCGCGCCGACCTCCCGCGGCTGCCGGCGGCGCAACGGGCGGAACTGGGGCCGGCCCTGACCCGGGGGCTGCGCCGCCTGCGCCTGAGGCGCGCCGCGGCCCGCGTGCCGCTTGGCCGCCTGCCGGCCCTGGTGCGCGCGCTTCGCCGCACCGGCACCAGCCAGCGCGGCATCTGGCGCGACCTGATGCGGTTGCGCTGGCCCGGCCTCATGCTGCATCAAGGCCGTCGCGATCCCATGCGGCGGGCCATCCTGGCCGACGTGGCGCGGCAAGGAGCGGAGCGGCGCAAGCCATGACGACGCGCGTACTGGTCACCGGCGGGGCCGGCTATGTCGGCGGCCACACCTGCAAGGCCCTCGCCGCGGCCGGCTTCCTGCCGGTCAGCTATGACGATCTCTCCACCGGCCATCGCGCGGCGCTGCGCTGGGGGCCGCTGGTCGAGGGCGACATCCGCGACGGCGCGCGCCTGGCCGCCGCGCTGGCCGAGTACCGTCCCGCCGCCGTGCTGCACTTCGCCGCCCAGGCCTATGTCCACCAGTCCGTGGCCGATCCGCTCGGCACCTACGAGATGAACGTGCAGGGCTCGCTGACGCTGCTGCGCGCGGTCATGGCGGCGGGCGCGCCGCCGCTGGTCTTCTCCTCCACCTGCTCGCTCTATGGCGCCAGCGAGGCCGCGCTGCTGGACGAGAGCCAGCCGGTGCGGCCGATGAACCCCTATGCCGCCAGCAAGGCCATGGTCGAGCGCCTGCTCGCCGACCTCGGGCCGCTCGGCCACCGCCATGCGGCGCTGCGCTACTTCAACGCCGCCGGCGCCGACCCCGAGGGCGAGATCGGCGAGGATCACGAGCCCGAGCCGCACCTCATTCCCAACGTGCTGCGCGCCGCGATGGGCCGCAACACGGCGGTGACGATCCACGGCGACGACTACCCGACGCCGGACGGCACCTGCATCCGCGACTACGTGCATGTCAGCGACCTGGCGGCGGCGCATGTGCTGGCGCTGCAGCACCTGCTGGCCGGCGGGCCCTCGCTGACGGTGAACCTGGGCAGCGGCGTCGGCGCCTCCGTCGCCGAGGTGATCGCCGCCGCCGAGCGCGTCACCGGATGCCCAGTGCCGGTCCGGCGCGGTCCGCGTCGCCCCGGCGACCCGCCGCGCCTGGTGGCCAGCGCCGCGCTGGCCAGGCGGCTGCTCGGCTGGCAGGCCCGCCGTTCCGACCTCGACACCATCCTGGCCGACGCCTGGGCCTGGGAGCGCGCTAGATCCTGAGCAGCGAGCGCGGGCCGGTCATGGCGCGATAGACGAAGCGCGACCAGCCGCGCAGGCCGCGCCCGGCGATTCCCTCGGCCTTGAGCCACTGCTCCACCGGCACGACGAAGCCGGTCTTGCGGCGCACGGCCACGGCGTTCGGCAGGCGGCTGTCGCCCGCCACCAGGTCAGCCTTGCCGGGCGGCGTCGCGGCGGCCAGAAGCGGCGCGATCTGGCGGTGCAGCGTGGCGTCGGCGAAGGGCGTGCGGATCTCCAGGCTGTGCGCCATGCCGGCCCAGTCGGCGTCGCGCAGCAGGCGCGGCGTCATGTAGTGCTGGCACTCCAGCGCCGCGACCTTCTGGTGCGGCGTGACCAGGCCCTCCAGGCTGCGCTCCAGCATCTCCAGCGTCGCCAGCTCCCGCAGGCCGGCGCGGGCCACCTCCTCGCCCAGCAGCGCGGCGATCTCCCAGGGCATGTGCAGGGCCCGCCGCAGCAGATAGGCGCCGGCGTAGCTGCCGGCGTACTCGGGCAGGCCCGCCCACTTGGGCGAGGCCGTCGCGGGCAGCAGGCGGGCCCAGAGCCGCCGCAGCGGCCCGCCCAGGCCGAGCGCCCGCGGCAGGCGCCAGCCACGGCCGGCGAGCCGTGGCACCTGGGTGAAACTGGGATAGCCGCCGAGCAACTCGTCGGCGCCCAGGCCGGAAAGCGCGACGCGATGTCCGGCTTCGGCCGCCGCGCGGGCGATGAAGAAGATGTTCACGCCGTCGATGCTCGGCCGGTCCATGCCGGCGATCAGCAGGTCGCGCGCCGCCAGCAGGTCGCGATGGCCGACGTAGCGCGCCTGATGCGGCAGGCGGCAGGCCCGCGCGACCTCGGCCGCCAGCGGCACCTCGTCGAGCGGTCCGCCCCGGAACTCCTCCACCCCCAGGGTGAAGCAGGTCGTGCCGGCGCCCGCCGCGCCCAGCAGCGATGCCAGGCAGGCCGAGTCACGGCCGGCCGAGAGGAAGAGGCTGACCGGCACGTCGGCGCTGAGATGCGCCCGCAGCGACTCGCCGACGATCGACCGCAGCGCCTGTTGCCGTTCGGCGGCCGCCAGCGGCGGCGCGGGTGCGGCGACCAGCAGCCCGGGCAAGGTTTCGAGGTGCCGGCTCCAGCTCCGGCCATCCAGCCCCTGCCAGCGGATGCCGCCGGGCGGCATGGCGCGGATACCGGCATAGAGCGTGAAGGGGTCCGGCACGTGCCCCCAGAGGAAGAAGCCGACGTGGCCCGCGGCTTCCGGGCCGGTGTCGACCCGACCGCCCGACAGCAGCGCCTTGACCTGCGAGGCGATGCGCAGCGTCCGGCCGTCGTCGGCGACGTAGAGCGGCTTGATGCCCAGGGGATCGCGCGCCAGCAGGAGGCCGCGCCGCTCGCCATCCCAGATCGCAAGGGCATACATGCCGCGCAGGCGGCCGAGGCCCTCGACTCCCTCGGCGGCATAGAGCGCCAGGATCACCTCGGTGTCGGTCTGCGTGCGGAAGACGGCGCCCCGCGCCTCGAGCCCGCGGCGCAGGTCTCGCCAGTTGTAGATCTCGCCGTTGTAGACGATGGCGAGGCGCCCGTCGGCGCTCCACAGCGGCTGCAGGCCGGCCGCGCTGGTGTCGATGATCGCCAGGCGCCGCTGCGCCAGACCGATGCGCCCGTCAGGCGACAGCCAGGCGCCTTCGCCATCCGGTCCGCGCGGCATCATCGCGTCGCGCAGGCGCAGCAGCTCCTCGCCCTCCACGGGCGGGGCGGCGGAACCATAGGCCAGAATGGCGGCCAGACCGCACATCAGACATCTCCACGCACCAGCACGAAGGGGCCGAGCGCCAGCAGGTCCATCTTCGTGCGCAGGAAGCAGTCCAGCGCCTCGGCCGGACGGCAGACCACCGGCTCGTTCTCGTTGAACGAGGTGTTGAGCAGCAGCGGCACGCCGGTACGCGCGGCGAAGGCGGCGATCAGGCGGTGATAGAGCGGGTTGTCAGCCGCCCGCACGGTCTGCAGCCGGCCGGAACCGTCGACGTGCGTCACCGCCGGGATCAGCGCGCGCTTCTCCGGCCGGATCTGGAAGACCTGCATCATGAAGGGGACGGCGTCGTCCTCCTCGAACCACTCGGCCGTCGCCTCGGCCAGGATCGAGGGCGCAAAGGGGCGGAAGGATTCGCGCCGCTTGATCTTCGCGTTCAGCAGTTCCTTCATGTCGCCGCGCCTGGGATCGCAGAGGATCGAGCGGTTGCCCAGCGCGCGCGGCCCCCACTCGACGCGGCCCTGGAACCAGCCGACGACGGCGCCGCCGTCGATGGCCGCCGCGACCCGCGCGCAGAGCGCCGCCGGATCTTCGTGCCGCTCCAGGCGGACGCCCTCGGCGCTCCAGCGCGCCCGCTCCGCCTCGATAGCGGCCTCCAGCGCCGGGGCGTCGTACCGCGGCCCCCAGTAGGCGTGGGGCATCACGCCAGCCAGCGGCTGGTCGGACAGGCGCTGCCAGGCGACCAGCGCGGCGCCCAGCGCGCCGCCGGCATCACCCGCCGCCGCCTGCACGTAGACGTGGCTGAAGCCGAGCTCGCGCCTCAGCTTGCCGTTCATCACCGAGTTGAAGGCGCAGCCGCCGGCCAGCGCGATGGCCTCGCTGCCGTGCCGCGCCTTGAACCCGGCGATCAGGCGGAAGGCCGCTGCCTCGAAGGCCGCCTGCACCGAGCGGGCGATGTCGCGGTGGCGCTGCTCCAGCGGCGCGTCGGGAACGCGGGCCGGGCCCAGCAATTCCTCCCACAGCGGGGTCCAGAGCCGCCCGACCGAGGGACTGCCGCCAGTCCACTCGTAGGGCACCGCCTCGCTATGGTGACGGAAGGCCGCGAGGTTCAGGCGGTACTCATCGCCTTCGGCCCGCAGGATCTGGGCGAGCGGTTCCAGCAAGCGCGGCTCGCCATAGGGCGCGAGCCCCATGACCTTGTACTCGTCGCCATAGTGCGGGAAGCCGAGGTACTGCGTCGCCGCCTGGTAGAAGATGCCGAGCGAATGGGGAAAGGGCACCCGGCCCTCGACCGCGATGCGCCCACCCTCGCCCAGGCCCCAGGCGGCGGAGGCGAAGTCGCCGAAGCCGTCGAGCGAGACCACGCTGGCGCGCGCGAAGGGCGAGGCGAAGTAGGCCGAGGCCAGGTGCGCCAGGTGATGCTCGACGAAGTCGACGCGGCCCTGGAAGCGCTGCTCCGGGAAGGCGGCCTGCAGCGCCGCCTCGACGCCGCCCCACTGCCGGCGGTTGGCCAGGCGTTGCAACACCAGGCGCGGGCTCGGCCGCTGCCGCAGCAGGTAGGCCAGGCGCTGCCAGCGGCCGGCGCGCGGGTCGCGGTTGATGGCGACGGCGGTGACCTCGCCGAGGTCGATACCAGCCTCCTGAAGGCACCAGGCGATGGCCGCGCGCGGGAAGCCGGCCCAGTGCTTGATCCGGTTGAGGCGCTCCTCCTCCACCGCGGCGACCAGGCGCCCCTCCTTCAGCAGGCAGGCGGCAGCATCGCCGTGATAGGCGTTGAGGCCGAGGATCCAGGTCATGGCGGCGGCTTCCCGCGCGCTTCCAGCAGGTAGAGCGCCAGCGCCGTCTCGGCCAGCAGGCGCTGGTAGGCGTAGGCCAGGCCGGCGCGCCCGTCGAGGATCAGCCCCTTGCCGAAGAGGCACCAGAGGAAGACGGCCCAGGGCGCGATCCAGTGCCTGAGGCGCAGGCGGTCGGCGCGGTCGAGCGCGGCGCGTTCCGCCGCCAGCAGTTTGTCGCGCTCGCCGGCCTGGTAGCGCGCCTGCGCCGCCAGCCAGTGGCTTACCGGCTTGCGGTCGTCGTGTTGGATGCGGCCCTTCAGCCGCGCCACGGGTCCCTCGACGCGCCAGCGCTCGGTGTGGCCGTCCTGCCAGGGCGTGGCGCGGCCGCGGCGGAACAGCACCGTGTTGGGTGGATAGAGGTTGGCGCGCAGCGGCCGCCCGCCGATGCAATAGGTGAAGGCGATGCGATAGGCGGCCAGGTCCTCAGGCGGTGCCAGCGCAGCGATCTCCGCCACCAGCGCCTCGCTCAGCAGGTAGTCGGCGTCGAGCCGCAGTACCCAGGGCGTGGCGATGCCAGTCTCCGCCAGCGCGAAGCGCCATTGGCGGGCATGGTCGTCGAAGGGGCGGGTGAAGACGCGCACGCGCGGATGACGGCGCAGGATCTCCAGCGTGGCGTCGGTCGAGCCGCTGTCCACCACCACGAGGTCGCGCGCCCAGGCGAGCCGCGCCAGCGTGCGCTCCAGGTTCGCCGCCTCGTTCCACGTCAGCACGACGGGCGTGATCTGCTCGAGAAACCCCATGCGACTCGCCGTACTCCCCCACGGGCCACCATAGCGCATAAGCGCGTGGTTTGCCCGGCGCCGATCAAGCCGGCCATACTTTCGGCCGGGGGCAACGGCGGCGGGGGCCGCGCTTGAAGATCCTGCTCTACGGCCTGAACTACGCGCCCGAGGCGGTGGGCACCGGCCGCTACAGCGGCGAGTTGGGCGCCTGGCTGGCGGCGCGAGGGCACCGGGTCCGCGTCATCGCCGCGCCGCCCTACTACCCCGCCTGGCGGGTAACGCCGGGCGCGAGACGCTGGTGGCGGCGGGAGACGCTGGACGGCGTTCGGGTCACGCGCGTGCCGCTCTATGTGCCGCGCCGGCCACGCGGCCCGACCCGCATGTTGCATCTGGCGAGCTTCGCCCTCTCCTCCCTGCCGGTGGCGCTGTGGCAGGGCCTCATCTGGCGGCCCGACGTCGTCTTCGCCGTGGCGCCGACCCTGGCGTCGGCGCCGGGCGCATGGCTGGCGGCGCGCCTCGGCGGCGCCCGGGCCTGGCTGCACCTGCAGGACTTCGAGCTGGAGGCCGCCTTCGGCCTCGGCCTCGCCCGCGGCGGCTGGCTGAAGCGCCTGGCGCTGCGGCTGGAGCGCTGCCTGCTGCGGCGCTTCGACCGCGTTTCCTCGATCTCGCCCGCCATGCTGCGGCGCCTGGCGGACAAGGGCGTGCGGCCCGAACGCCTCGTCGAGTTCCGCAACTGGGCCGACTGCGAGGCCGTACAACCGACCTCGCCGGACGCGGCGCTGGCGGCGGCCCTCGGCCTGCCGCCCGGCCGCCGGGTCGCGCTCTACAGCGGCAACCTGGGGGAAAAGCAGGGCGTGGAGATCCTGGTCGAGGCGGCGCGGCGCCTTGTCGGGCGCACCGATCTGGTGTTCCTGCTGGTCGGCGAGGGCTCGGCCCGCGCCCGCCTGGAAGCCGCCGCCGCCGGCCTGCCCAACCTGCTGCTGCGCCCGCTGGTGCCGCTGGACCAGCTCAACGCGCTGCTGAGCCTCGCCACGCTGCACCTGCTGCCGCAGAAGGCCGACGCCGCCGACCTGGTGCTGCCCTCGAAGCTGACCGGCATGCTGGCCAGCGGCCGGCCGGTCGTGGCGACGGCGGCGCCGGGCACCGGGCTCTACGACGAGGTCGCGGGCTGCGGCCTGCTGGTGCCGCCGGGCGACTCCGCGGCCTTCGCCGCCGCCATCGGCCAACTGCTGGACGACCAGGAGCTTTCGGCGGTCCTCGGCGCCGCGGCGCGGCGGCGGGCGCTGGAGCGCTGGGACCGCGCGGCCATCCTGCCGCGGCTGGAGGCGGCGCTGGCCGCCCTTGCCGCCCCGGCCCCGCTAGGCTAGCCAAGGGCGGACGGGAGGGAGGAACCCTTGGGCAGCTTCGATCTCGAGCGCTTCTGGGCCGGCGAGCTGGCCGACCACCTGGAGGTGGCGGCGCGCACCCGCGTGGCGCTGCGCGCGCCCTTCGCAAAGCTGCTCGACCTCGCGGTCGCCGCGATCCAGGGCGGCGGCAAGATCCTTTTCTTCGGCAACGGCGGCTCGGCCGGCGACGCGCAGCACCTGGCGACCGAGCTGGCGGTGCGCTACGTCGGCGACCGCGCGCCGATCGCCGCCATCGCGCTGACCACCGACAGCTCGGCCCTCACCGCCATCGGCAACGATCTGGGCTTCGACCAGCTCTTCGCCCGCCAGGTCGCCGCGCTGGGCCGGCCGGGCGACCTGGCGGTCGGGATCACCACCTCCGGCAAGAGCCGCAACGTGCTGCTGGGGCTGGAGACGGCGCAGCGCCAAGGCCTCCGCACCGCCGGGCTCGGCGGGCGTGGCGGCGGCGAGCTGCCGGGCTACTGCGACGTGGCGCTGATCGTGCCCTCGGACGTGACCGCGCGCATCCAGGAGATGCACATCACCCTCGGCCAGATGCTGTGCGGCGCGCTGGAGCAGCGCCTCGACCTGGTGCGGCCATGAGCGACACCACCGACCTTTCCGCCGCCCTGGGGCGCCTAGCCGGCGCCCGCGTGCTGGTGGTGGGCGACGTCATGCTGGACCGCTTCGTCTATGGCGCGGTGGAGCGCATCTCGCCCGAGGCGCCGATCCCCGTGCTGCGCATCGAGCGCGAGGCAGTGATGCTGGGCGGCGCCGGCAACGTGCTGCGCAACCTCGCCGCGCTCGGCGCCCAGCCGGCCTTCGTCGCCGTGGTGGGCGACGATCCGGCCGGCCGCGAGGTGCAGCGCCTGGTCTCGGAAGTGGCCGGCGGCGAGGGCCACCTGCTGCTCGACCGCGCCCGCCGCTCGACCATCAAGGAGCGCTACATCGCCGGCGGCCAGCAGCTGCTGCGCGCCGACCGCGAGAGCGACACGACCCTGGCCCCCGCCCTGGCCGACGCCGTGGTCGCCGCCGCCGAGGCGCTGCTGCCCGAGGTCGCGGTGCTGGTGCTCTCGGACTACGGCAAGGGCGTGCTCTGCGACTCCATCCTCGGGCGCCTGATCGCGGCGGCGCGGGCGCGCGGCCTCTTGATCGTGGTCGACCCCAAGGGCCGCGACTTCGCCCGCTATCGCGGCGCCACGCTGGTGACGCCGAACCGCCGCGAGCTGGCCGAGGCCAGCGGCCTGCCGACCGAGGGCGACGCCGCCATCGTCGCCGCCGCGCGCCGGGTGATGGAGAGTGCCGGCCTGGCCGGCGTGCTGGCGACCCGCAGCGAGCAGGGCATGTCGCTGGTCGACGCCGAGGGCGCGCGGCACCTGCCCGCCGAGGCGCGCGAGGTCTACGACGTCTCCGGCGCCGGCGACACCGTGGTCGCCACCCTGGCGGCGGCGCTGGCCGGCGGCCTCGACCGCCTGACCGCGGCGCGCCTGGCCAACGTCGCCGCCGGCATCGTCGTCGGCAAGGCCGGCACCGCCGTCACAAGCCCGGGCGAGATCCTGCATGCGCTGCACGCCCAGGCCTTCGCCAGCGCCGAGGACAAGGTGCTGCCGCTCGGCCCCCTGCTGGTGCAGGCCGAGCGCTGGCGCGCCCAGGGCCTGAAGGTCGGCTTCACCAACGGCTGCTTCGACCTGCTGCACCCCGGCCACGTCGCCCTGCTGGCGCAGGCGCGCGCCGCCTGCGACCGCCTGGTGGTCGGCCTCAACGACGACGCCTCGGTCGCCCGCCTGAAGGGCCCGACCCGCCCGGTGCAGAGCGAGAGCGCCCGCGCCACGGTGCTCGCCTCCCTCGCCTCGGTCGACGCCGTCACCCTCTTCGCCGAGGACACGCCGCTGGAACTGATCAAGGCGCTGAAGCCCGACCTGCTGGTCAAGGGCGCCGACTACAGCGCCGAGCAGGTCGTGGGCGCGGCGGAGCTGGCCGCCTGGGGCGGCAGGCTGCTGCTGGCCGAGCTGGTGCCGGGCCAGTCGACGACGGGGATGGTGAAGCGGATGCGATCCTAGCCATGCCCGCCTTCACCACTCGGCCGGAGATCCTCGGCACCTTCGGCGTCGTCGCGACGACGCACTGGCTGGGCAGCGCCACCGGGATGGCGATGCTGGAGGAGGGCGGCAATGCCTTCGACGCGGCCGTGGCCACCGGCTTCGCGCTGCAGGTGGTGGAGCCGCACCTGAACGGCCTGCTCGGCGACATGACGCTGCTGCTGGCGCGCGGCGAGGGGGACCGGGCGCAGGTGCTCTGCGGCCAGGGCGTCTCGGCGGCGGCGGCGACGTTGGACCACTACCGGGGCCTGGGTCTCGACCTGGTGCCGGGCTCCGGCCTGCTGGCGGCCGTGGTGCCGGGCGCTTTCGACGCCTGGATGATCCTGCTGCGCGACTTCGGCACGGCCCCGCTGCGCCGCGTGCTGGAGCCGGCCATCGCCTTCGCCGAGCGCGGCTTCCCGCTGGTTCCCAACATCAGCCACACCATCAACGCGGTGCGCGAGCTCTTCGAGCAGCACTGGCCGACCTCGGCCGCGCTCTGGCTGCCGCACGGCGAGGTGCCGGCGCCCGGCACGCTGTTCCGCTGTCCCGTGCTGGCCGCCACCTACCGCCGCATCCTGGAGACGGCGGAGGCGGCCGGCGGCGACCGCGACCGCCAGATCGAGGCGGCGCGCGCCACCTTCCAGGGTGGCTTCGTCGCCCAGGCGGTGGAGGACTTCTGCCGCCGCACCGAGGCTTTGGACAGCTCCGGCCGGCCGCACCGCGGCCTGCTGACCGGCGAGGACATGGCGCGCTGGCAGGCGACGCTCGAGGCGCCGGCGACCTATGACTACGCCGGCGTCACGGTCTGCAAGGCCGGGCCCTGGAGCCAGGGGCCGGTCCTGCTGCAGCAACTCGCGCTGCTCAAGGGCTTCGACCTGGCGACGCTGGGACCGGCCAGCGCCGATTTCATCCACCTGGTGACCGAGTGCAGCAAGCTGGCCTTCGCCGACCGCGAGGCTTTCTATGGCGATCCGGCCGACACCGCCGTGCCGCTGGAGACGCTGCTGTCCGACGGCTACAACGACGCGCGACGCAGATTGATCAGCGACGTTGCCTCGCTGGAACTGCGTCCCGGCAGCATTCCCGGCTACGGCGCGCCGCCGGTGCAGCGCATCCGCCAGCCCGACGCGGCGGTCGACCGCAGCCTCGGCCTCGGCGAGCCGACCGTGGCGCGCTTCGACGAACCGCGGCCGACGGCGCGGGGCGTCACGCGCGGCGACACGGTGCACCTCGACATCATCGACCGCTGGGGCAACCTGGTCTCGGCGACGCCGAGCGGTGGCTGGCTGCAGTCCTCGCCCGCCATCCCGGCGCTGGGCTGCTGCCTCGGCAACCGCGGGCAGATGTTCACGCTGGAGCCGGGGCGCCCCACCACCATGCGGCCGGGCGTGCGGCCGCGCACCACGCTGACCCCCGGCATCGCGCTGAAGGACGGTCGGCCCTGGCTCGCCTTCGGCACGCCGGGCGGCGACCAGCAGGACCAGTGGTCGCTGCACTTCCTGCTGCGCCACCTGCACCACGGGCTGAACCTGCAGGAGGCGATCGAGGCGCCGGGTTTCAGCACGGCGCACTTCCCCAGCTCGTTCTATCCGCGCGAGAGCGACCCCGGGCACCTGGCGATCGAGGGCCGCGTGGCGCCGGCCGAGCAGGCCGACCTGCGCCGCCGCGGCCACCGCCTGGAGGTCGGCGAGGACTGGAGCCTCGGCCGCATGACGGCGGCGGCGAAGGAAGGCCCGCTGCTGAAGGCCGCCGCCAACCCGCGCTTCATGCAGGGCTACGCCATCGGGCGGTGAGGCTCACCGCGGTGGCGGCTTGCCGAGGTCGTCGTAGACCCGCGCCGGGCGGCGGTCGTAGATCGGCAGCGACAGGCCCTTGAGCAGGGCCAGCGCGCGCAGCAGGAAGGCGGCGAGGAAGCCGGCCAGCAGGCACCAGGGCCGCTCCAGGCCGAGCTGCGCCAGGCCGACATAGACCGCGGCGCCGAGCACGGCGGCGGTGGCGTAGATCTCCTTCCGCAGGATCAGCGGCGTCTCGGCGCAGAGGATGTCGCGCACCAGGCCGCCGAAGGCGGCGGACATCAGGCCCATGACCACGGCGATGCCGGGCGAGACGCCGGCCGCCAGCGCCGCCTCGGCCCCCAGCAGGCAGAAGACCGAGAGGCCGACGGCGTCGGCCCAGAGCAGCAGGCGGTAGCGGTACTCGACCAGGTGCGCGGTGAGGAAGCCCAACAGCGCCACGCCGCAGGTGATGGCGACATAGACCGGCTCCTTCACCCAGAAGACCGGCGTCAGGCCGAGCAGCAGGTCGCGCAGCGTGCCGCCGCCGATCCCGGTCACCGTGGCGATCAGCACGAAGCCGAATATGTCCATGTGCTTGCGCGCGGCGGTCAGCGCGCCGGACAGCGCGAAAACCGCGACGCCGGCCAGATCGATCCAGTAGAGCAAAGTTTCCAGCATGGTTTGGTGCCCCCTGCCCTGGCGGCTTGGCACGGCGGCCGGGCTTCCGCCATAGTGTCCGAAATGGCTCGGGGAGGTTAGGCCATGCGTCGCTTGCTGATGCTCGCCCTGGCGGCGCTGATCGCGCTGCCCGTTATCCAGGCGCCGTCGGCGCGGGCCGAGCAGGAGGTGGACGAGCCGCTCTACGTCCCGGCCATGCTGATCCGCGAGGGCAATTTCCGCGCCGATCCCTCGACCAAGAATCCGCCGATCGGCACCTATCCCGCCGGCACGCAGG
Organism: Pseudomonadota bacterium; assembly: GCA_029781795.1. Taxonomy (GTDB): domain Bacteria; phylum Pseudomonadota; class Alphaproteobacteria; order Kiloniellales; family JACOMY01; genus JAKOWB01. The sequence continues at coordinate 80,834 of JAKOWB010000130.1, forward strand.
TGCTGATCCTGGGTTCGGTCCAGGACAGCCAGCAGCGCACCTGGTACCTGATCCGCCTCTACGACACCGGCCAGGAAGGCTGGATGTTCGGCAACCTGCTGCGCGCCCTGCCGCAGTTCCCGAACCCGCCCAGCGGCATGGGCGTCACCGTGGTCAAGGACACGGCCGAGCGCGACCTGCTGGTCGGCGGCCACGGCCTGACCCTGCAGTGGATCGGCGTCAAGCAGCAGGGCGAGCTGGTCGCCTATGAGGACCTGGGCCTCATCTACATCGACGGCGCGCAGGACGGCACCGGCCAGGCGCAGGGCGACTGGATCGAGGTCAAGGGCTACGTCACGCTGATCGATACCGGCCGCTTCGCCCTCAAGGGCTCGGTCGAGTACCACGTCGCCAGCCTGACCGGTCAGGGCAACTGCCGCTCCACCGGCACCTTCGTCTTCGAGCGCGCGGCCAAGAAGAAGAACTGGCGGCTGCAGACCACCGCCAGCCCCTGCGGCAAGTGGGACCAGTTCGTCGACGTCTACGTCCGGGACGAGAAGTAGCCGTCCAGGCGAGCCGGCAGGCACAACTTGCGTGAAGCTGACTAAAGCCGTAGGATTTCAAGGCTTAACGGCAACCGGACGGCGCGCTCTTGGCGGAGAGGCCGACCGGGATTGGGGGATGCCATGATGAATCCGCGCATCGCGGGGACCCTTGCGGGCCTGGCTCTGTTCTGTCTGGCCACGTCCTTTCTGGGCGTGACGCCGCTTGGCGCGGCGGACACCAAGTATCCGGCCGCGCCGACCACGGCCACGCCGATCCCCTCGCCCAGCAATCCCATCGAGCAGAACAACGCCGTCAGCTTCACCAAGCCCGGCGAGGTGCCCATGCCGCTGGACACGGTGAACACCCAGCGGCTGGCCGTGCCGATGGAGTACCTGCGCGACGACGGCGTGCGCGACACGCTGGGCGGCATCACCGCCTACGAGCTGCCGGACGGGCTCTACTTCAAGGTGGTGGTCACCCGCTTCACGCCGGGCTTCAAGGGCTTCAACCTGATGGCGCACGGCAACTGCGATCCCTTCGCCCGCAACGGACGGATGGAACTGGGCGGCGCCGCCGGCGGGGTCTATGACCCGGTCGGGTCGAAGAAGCACACCGGGCCCTTTGGCGACGGCTACCTCGGCTCGCTGCCGAAGACCGAGGCGAACCAGGAGGGCTGGATCTTCATGACCCTGGTGGCACCGCGCCTGAAGCTCGCCGACCTGCGCGGTCGCGCCCTGGTGCTGCGCGAATTCAACGACAACTACAAGTCCAGCCCGGTCGGCGGCGCCGGCGGCATCGCCGCCTGCGGCCTGGTGCGCTAGGCACGACCGCTCCCACCTGCTTCGCGCTTGGTGGCCCATCCTTCGAGACGCGGCGCCAGGGCGCCGCTCCTCAGGATGAGGTCTATGCAAATCCAGACAAATCCTTGGACCTCAGCCTGAGGAGCCCGGCGAAGCAGGGCGTCTCGAAGGATGGGCCACAAGCACCGATGTCACAGCACCCCTGACCGGGACGCGGCTTTGCCCCGCCGCGCCGGCTTTGCTAGCCTCCGCGGCCCATGACCACACCAACGCTCGACGTCGTCCAGATCCCGGTGCTCGAGGACAACTACGTCTACCTGGCGCACGACCGGGCCAGCGGCCAGACCGCGGTGATCGATCCCGCCGTGGCCGATCCGGTGCTGGCCGAGGCGGCACGCCGCGGCTGGCGCATCAGCCACATCCTCAACACCCACAACCACGGCGACCACGTCGGCGGCAACAAGGCGATCCAGGAGGCCACGGGCTGCCGAATCGTCGGCTTCGGCCCAGACGCCGAGCGCATTCCCGGCATCACCGACCGGGTGCAGGACGGCCAGCGCGTCAGCGTCGGCAGCGCCGTGGCCGAGGTGATCTTCGTGCCGGGCCACACACGCGGGCATATCGCCTACTGGTTCGCCGCCGACAGGGCGCTGTTCTGCGGCGATACGCTCTTCGCGCTGGGTTGCGGCCGGCTGTTCGAAGGCACGCCGCAACAGATGTGGCCCTCGCTGCAGCGCCTCAGGTCCCTGCCCGACGAGGCGCGGGTCTATTGCGCGCACGAGTACACGGCCAGCAACCTGCGCTTCGCGCTGACCGTGGAACAGGACAACGCGGCGCTGCGCGAGCGCGGCGAGCGGGTCACCGCCCTGCGCGCCAGGCAGCAGCCCACCGTTCCCTCGCTGCTGGGCGAGGAGAAGGCCACCAATCCCTTCCTGCGCGCCGACCGCCCCAGCGTGGCGGCGGCCGTGGGCCTGCCGCCGGACGACCCGGTGGCGGTGTTCGCCGAAGTTCGCCGCCGAAAGGACGTCTTCCGATGATGCAGCTCTACTACGCGGGCACCAGCCCCTTCGTGCGCAAGGTCACGGTGCTGGCGCTGGAGACCGGCCAGTCCGCCAAGCTGGAGCGCGTGGCGACCAACCCCTGGAGCGACGAGGATCCGCTGCCCGGGACCAACCCGGTCGGGCGCATCCCGGCGCTGCGCCTGGACGACGGCACGGTGCTCTCGGGCTCGCAGCTCATCTGCGAGTACCTCGACTCGCTGCACATCGGCACCAAGCTCTTCCCGCCGGCCGGGCCGGCGCGCTGGCAGGCGCTGAACCAGCAGTACCTGGCCGACGGCGCCATGGAAGCAGGCGTCGCCAGCGTGGTCGAGCGCCTGCGCCGTCCGGCGCAGTACGCCTGGCCCGACTGGGTGGCGCGGCAGAAGAAGAAGGTCGAGCGCACGCTCGACAGCTTCGAGGCCATGGCGAAGCAGGGGGAACTCTCCGGCCCCATCACCATCGGTACGCTGACCATCGCCATCGCCCTCGGCTATATCGACTTCCGCATGCCGGACCTGGAGTGGCGCAAGACGCGCCCGGCGCTGGCCGCCTGGGAGGCGGTGATGGCCGAGCGGCCCTCGCTGGCGCAGACCAAGCCGGCCTAGTCGCCGAAGTCCGGTGGACGCCACCGCCGCCGCGCTGATCCGCCGCCTCGGCCTGCTGCCGCACCCGGAGGGCGGGCACTACCGCGAGACGCTGCGCGTGCCCGCCGCCGATGGCGGGCGCAGCCCGCTGACGCTGATCTATTTCCTGCTGCAGGCCGGCGAGGTCTCGCACTGGCACCGCGTCGACGCGACCGAGGTCTGGCACTGGTACGCCGGCGCGCCGCTGGCGCTCTCCATCGCCGCGCCGGCCGATCCCGTGACGCACCTGCTGGGCGGCGACCTCGCCGCCGGGCACGAGCCGCAGCGCGTGGTGCCCAAGGACGCCTGGCAGAGCGCGCGCAGCCTCGGCGACTGGACGCTCTGCGGCTGCAGCGTGGCGCCGGGCTTCGACTTCGCCGGCTTCGAGCTGGCGCCGCCGGGCTGGCGGCCCTAGAGCGGTTTCGCTTCTGATCGAATCGAACCGCTCTAGCTACCTATTGATTTCACGCATTTTCTTGAGGCGAACCGGCGTCCACTCCGCTCGAAGATGCGCTAGGCCGCGCCCGCGGCCGCCGCCACGCCGCGGCGGAAGAGCATGTCGCGCGAGGCCAGCAGCGCGCCGCCGACGATCAGCAGGCAGGCGATGGCCAGGACCCAGAGCTTGCTGTTCTCGGCATGGCCGGTGGCCAGCAGCAGCAGCGTGGAGAGCAGCGGGGCGGCATAGGACAGCGCGCCCAGCACCGGCAGGCTGCCGCGCTTGGTGCCGAAGTCCCAGACGAAGAAAGCCAGGCCCACCGGGCCGACGCCCAGCGCGACGATGGCGAGCCATTGCGTACCCTCTGGCACCACGGTCTTCTCGAACACCAGATGGCAGAAATAGCCGAGGACCGCGACCACGGCGCAGAAGCCGCCGACCACCTCGCTCGGCACCTTGGCGTGCTGGCGGTTGCTGACGCTGTAGAGCGACCAGATCAGCGCGCAGCCCAGCGCCAGCAGATAGCCGACCCAGAACTGCGCCTTGAAGGCCAGCTCGCCGCCGCTGATCAGCAGCGCCGCGCCGAGGAAGCCGGCCGCCGCGCCGACCAGGTGGTACCAGCGCAGCGCGCCGCCCGGCAGGAAGGCGGAGAAGAGCACGATCAGCAGCGGCCAGAGGAAGCAGAGCAACTGCGCCTCCACCGCCGGCGCCTGGTCGAGCGCGTAGAAATAGAGCACGTGGTAGAGGAAGAGCGCTGCCACGCCACGCGCCCAGACCGGCCAGGGCTGGCGCAGCAGGTCGAGCCCGCGGAGCCCGCGGCGCAGGATCACCACCAGATAGGCGACGGTGGCGACCGAGAAGGTCATGGCCAGGAGCTGGAAGCGCGGCAGGCCATTGGCCAGCACAGTGAGGTAGGCCAGCGTCGACCAGAGCAGGACGGCGATGCCGCCGATCAGGGTGGCGACGGTGGTGGCACGGTCGTGGCGCATCGGGTTTCCAAGCCTCTCGGACGAACGGCGCGTCCCGTAGCACGCGCCCCTCACGCCTGTCATCCGGCCCGCAACCCGATCATCGCGGCCGGCGTCAGCGTGGCACGCGATCGCGTGTCACGCCAGCGGAAGACTCAGTCGGGCACCTTCATGAAGACCTCGTCCACCGGGACCTGGTAGCCGGTGGCGAGGCGGTTGGTTTCGTTCGCCATGCCGACGATGGCCATGACCTCGCCGAGCTGGGCCTCGCTCATGCCCTTGGCGCGGGCCGCGGCGGTGTGCGAGCGCACGCAGTATTCGCAGCCGTTGGTCGCCGAGACGGCGATGTAGAGCAGCTCCTTCACCAGCGGGTCGAGGGCGCCCGGCGCCATGACCTGCTTCACGCTCTCCCAGGTGCGCTTCAGGGTCGGCGGATGGTGCGCCAGCGCGCGCCAGAAGTTGTTGATGAAGTCGGTCTTGCGGGTGGCGCGGATGTCGTCGAAGACGGCGCGTACCTCGGGCCCGGCGTCGGCATCGCCGACCAGGCGGACTGTGGACATGGAGACGTTCCTTCCCCCTCTCCCCCTTGAGGGAGAGGGTCGGGGTGAGGGGGGTCGGTCGGTCCAGACGGTGAGAGCCGTACCGACCCCCCTCACCCGGCTCGCTGCGCTCGCCACCTTCTCCCACGTAGGGGAGAGGGTCACGCTCAATACATGTGCTGGCCGCCGTTGATCGACAGCGTCGAGCCGGTGATGAAGCCGGCCTCGTCGGCCACCAGGAAGACCACGCCGCGGGCGATCTCCTCGGCCTTGCCGAGGCGCTTCACCGGGATCTTGGCGACGATCTTCTCCAGCACGTCGGCCGGCACGGCGCGCACCATGTCGGTGTCGATGTAGCCGGGCGCGATGGCGTTGACGGTGATGCCGACGCCGGCGCCTTCCTGCGCCAGCGCCTTGGTAAAGCCGTGGATGCCCGACTTGGCGGCGGCGTAGTTGACCTGGCCGTACTGGCCGGCCTGGCCGTTGATCGAGCCGATGTTGACGATGCGGCCGAACTTGCGTTCGCGCATCGAGTCGATCACCGCACGGCAGAGGTTGAAGCAGGAGCCGAGGTTGGTGTCGATCACCGCCTGCCAGGCTTCCCTGGTCATGCGGTGCAGCGTGCCGTCGCGGGTGATGCCGGCGTTGTTGACCACCACGTCGACCGGGCCGTGCTCCTTGGCGATGGCGCCGACCGCCGCCTTCACCGCCTCGAAGTCGGAGACGTCGAACTTCACCGCCGGAATGCCGGTGCGCGCCGTGAAGGCCTTGGCGGCCTCGTCGTTGCCGCCGTAGTTCGCCACCACCTTGTAGCCGGCGGCCTTCAGCGCCAGCGAGATCGCCTCGCCGATGCCGCGCGTGCCGCCCGTCACCAATGCCACTCGTGCCATCGCCAGCCCTCCCTGTTCGCTCCGCCTGCGCCACCTTGGCCGGGCGCGGTACGGTTGAAGCCTATAACAGCAAAGCTTGGGAACGACGCCAAGCGCCGCAGCGGGCCAAATCGGAATTCAAGCGTATCGGACCGGCGCTCAGTATCCCGTGACCCAGCGGGTCACCAGGGTCTTCTCCAGCGCCTTGGCACGCTTCATCCAGGCGCGCGCGCCCGGCACCTCGACCAGCTCGTCGACATTGATCGACTGGTCGTAGGCGTTGCGCAGCGCCTCGTCGCCGATGAAGAGGGCGAAGCCCAGGCGCCGCCCGCCGTCGGTCAGCATGTATCCGGCCAGGGCGCGGGAGAAGTGGATCGTGCCGCTCTTGGCCCGCACCACCAGGTCGGTGGCCTCGTCGTCGCGGCCTTCCATCAGCTCGCCGGTCCACTTCACCGGCGCCAGCAGGGCATAGAGGTCGATGCCCTGGGCGGTCAGGCCCTGGGCGTAGCTCAGGATCGCCATCATCTGGCGCGGCGTCATGCGCGACTCGCTGCTGAGGCCGGAGTGGTTGGCAGCGACGAAGCCGGTCCAGTCGACCCCCGGCATCTCGGCCTTCAGCCAGTCGGTGACCCGCGCGCCCGAGGCGGCGAGGTCGGCCGGCGCGAGGCCCAGCGCCTCGCTGGTCGAGAGGCCCACCAGCTCGGCCGCCAGGTTGTTGGAATAGCGCAGGATGAGCTGCGCCGCGCGGTCCAGCGCCACCGACTTGTGCGCCTGCAGCAGCTCGCCGTTCGTCGGCGCGGTGGCCTCCTTCGGATCACCCAGCAGCAGGCCCTGGTCGGCGGCCAGGCGCTTGAAGATCATGGCGGCGTTCAGCGCCGGATGCTTCACCGGCAGCCGCGCCTCGCCCTCCTTCGGCAGGTCGGGCGACAGCAGCCACTGCTCCGTGCCGCTCTTGCGGTCGAAGAGATAGGGGATCTTCTTCGAGATGGCTTCGGGCAGCGGCTCGAAGGTGATGGCCTCGGCCGCGACGTCCAGCGTGTCGGACTTGGAGAGCGCGGTGCCGGTCAGGATGCCGGTCTCCGGCGCGCGGTACCAGGTCAGCTCGACGATGTTGAAGTTCACCGTCAGCGCCGAGATGCCGGGATTGTAGGGCACCGCCACCGGCTGGTTCGGGTTGATCTCGGCCAGGCGCGGCAGGCCGCCGTCGTCGAAGTAGAACTGGCCCTCGACCTCGGTCAGGCCCTGGTCCTTCAACGCCAGCACGAAGTTCAGCACGTCGTCGGTGGTGAGGAAGGGATCGCCGCCGCCCTTGAGGTAGAGGTCGCCCTTCAGCACACCGGCCTTGGGCTTGCGGCTGGCGATGATCTGGGTCTCGAAGCGGTGCTCCGGCCCCAGCACCGAGAGACCGGCCAGCATGGTCGGCACCTTCTCCACCGAGGCCGGGATGAAGCTGCGGTCGGCGTTCTGGCTGGCGACGACGGTGCCCTTCACCGGATCGAAGACGATGAAGCCCACCTGGTCCGGCGTGAAGCCGGCCTCGGCGATGATATCGGCCTCGCAGGGACAGGCCAGCGGCGCGAAGTCGGGCGTCAGCAGCGGCTGCGGCGCGCCGGCCGTCGTATCGGCCGCGACGGGCAGCGCCGCGAGCAGCAGCGCCGCCGCCAGGATTGCCCGGAACGTCCCCATAATCCCCGGACCCAAGTGACTGGAATCGCAAGCGGAATACTGCGCCTGTTGCGCTGCGAAGGAAAGGCCGGCCGGGATCAAAATGGAAGGGGCGCGGTTGCGGGGCGCGGCGGCACGGGGCCGCCCACGCCTATTCCCCCAGGATGATGTTCCAGCAGAAGCTGGCGTCCAGGTCGTGCAACAACGCGATCTCCCGCCGGCTCAGTTCGCTGCCGAGCTGCGGGCCCCGCGTCATCAGGGCCCGGATCGTCAGGTCTGTCATCCCGGCGGCGCGCAATGCCGGCCGCTTGCCGAGCAGGTAGAGCAGCAGCCCTTCAAGGGGGCTTCTGATCGCATGAAACGTCATGAGGCCGATGGCCGGCGGGGGGAACGGCGTGCTTCTTTCCAGGGCGCGACGACGGCGGGCCTCATTGCCAGCTTCGGCTGCACGGTCACGCCGCAAACGATCCAGGATTGCTTCTACCCGGTCCCGGTCGAGCGCAGGACCTTCGATCCAGAGTGAGTAGGCGTCGCGATAGGCGGAATTGTCCACGAGCTCGTCGGCCGGATCGCCCATCACCGCCGCCCGAACAGCCGCTCGATGTCAGCCAGCTTCAGCTCGACGTAGGTGGGGCGGCCGTGGTTGCACTGGCCGGAGTGCGGCGTCGCCTCCATCTGGCGCAGCAGGGCGTTCATCTCCTCCGCCGTCAGGCGGCGGCCGGCGCGCACCGAGCCGTGGCAGGCCAGGGTGCCGCAGACCTCGGCCAGGCGCTCCTTCAGGGCGAAGGCCTGGCCCAGCTCGGCCAGCTCGTCGGCGAGGTCGCGCACCAGGCCCTTCACGTCGGTCTGGCCGAGCAGGGCCGGCACCTCGCGCACCACCACGGCGCCCTGGCCGAAGGCCTCCAGCACCAGGCCGATCTCGGCCAGCTCCTCGGCGCGGGCGGCCAGGCGTTCGGCGCCGCCGCCCTCCAGCTCCACCACCACCGGCAGCAGCAGGGCCTGGCGGGCGACGCCCTTGGCCGCCATCTCGGCCTTCATGCGCTCGTAGACCAGGCGCTCGTGCGCCGCGTGCTGGTCGACGATGACCAGGCCGTCCGGCGTCTCGGCCACGACGTAGGTGGCGAAGAGCTGCGCCCGCGCCGCGCCCAGCGGATGGTCTGGCATGGCGGGCGCCGGCTCAGGCGCCGCGGCGCGGACCTGCGGCTGCAGGGCGAGGCCCGGCAGCGTGCCGCCGGCCGGCGCCAGCGGCGCGTGGTATTGCGCGACGGCCTCGGCCAGGCCGCGCGCCGGCGCCGAACCGCTGCGCCAGGGCTGCTGGTAGGAGGGCGCCGGCGCCGCGCCCGCTTCCGGCCGGAAGGCGCCGAGCGCGCCGGCCGCGACCGTGGTCGAGGCGCGGTGCCCGGCGGCGGCCAGGGCATGGCGCAGCGCGCCGACGATCAGGCCGCGCACCAGGCCGGCGTCGCGGAAGCGCACCTCGGCCTTCATTGGATGCACGTTGACGTCGACCTCGGCCGGCGGCAGCTCGAGGAAGAGTGCCACCAGCGGATGGCGGTTGCCGGCCAGGAAGTCCTGGTAGGCGCCGCGGATCGCGCCGTAGAGCAGCTTGTCGCGCACCGCGCGGCCGTTGACGAAGAGGTACTGGTGCTGCGTCGTGGCGCGGTTCAGCGTCGGCAGCCCGGCGTAGCCCGACAGCTTCACGCCCTCGCGCAGCGCCTCGATCGGCAGGGCGTTGTCGGCGAAGTCGCGGCCGAGGATGGCGGCCAGGCGCTTCAGGCGGCGGTCCAGCAGCTCGCCCTGCCCCGCCGGCAGGTCGAGCAGGCGGCGCCCATCGGCTTCCAGCCGGAAGGAGACGGCGGGGTGCGCCATGGCAAGGCGCGCCACCACGTCCTCCACCGCCTGGGTCTCGCTGCGCGCCGACTTCAGGAACTTGAGGCGCGCCGGCGTGGCGTAGAAGAGGTCGGCGACTTCGACCCGCGTGCCGAAGCCGCCGGCCGCCGGCTCCGCCCCGCCCTTGCGGCCGCCCTCGACGCGCAGCTGCCAGGCCGTGTCCTGGCCCTTGGGACGCGAGGTGATGGTGAGCCGCGCCACCGCGGCGATGGAGGGCAGCGCCTCGCCGCGGAAGCCGAGGAAGCGGATGTCGACCAGGTCGTCGTCCGGCAGCTTCGAGGTGACGTGGCGCTCGACCGCGAGGTCCAGTTCCTCCGGCGTCATGCCGCGCCCATCGTCGGCGACCGCCAGGAAGGAGGCGCCGCCGTCGCGCAGGCTGACCTCGACCCGCGTCGCGCCGGCGTCCAGCGCGTTCTCCACCAGCTCCTTCGCCGCCGAGGCCGGGCGCTCCACCACCTCGCCGGCGGCGATGCGGTTGACCAGTGTCTCGGGCAGGCGGCGGAGGCTCATGTGTCCTGCATCTCCGCCAGATACTTGCGGGTCAGCAGCTTGCCCTGCTCCACCGCCGGCTGGCCGAAGGGCGAGACGCCCATGAGGTCGCCGGCCAGGATGGTCTCCAGCAGGAAGTGCTGCAGCAGGGCGCCGAGCGCCGCCTCGTCCAGGCGCGGCAGCACGAACTGCCGCAGCGGCAGGCCCCTGGCGGCTATGGTGTCGGCGGTGGCGCGCGCCTCGGCGTCCAGCAGGTCGCCCATCGTCCGGCCCTTCAGGTAGTCGAGGCCGGCGACCGGCGGCTCCAGGCTGGCGCCCTGGCCCCGCGTCTCCACCCGGATCAGCGAGAAGAGCTTGTCGCGCGGCCCGTCGAGATAGAGCTGAAGCTGGCTGTGCTGGTCGACCGTGCCGAGGGCGCGGATCGGCGTCTGCCCCTGCCCCTCCTTGCCCAGGCTTTCGGCCCAGAGCTGGCGGTACCAGAAGCCCAGCGTGCCGAGGCGGTCGCAGTAGGGAAAGAGCACCTGCTGGCTGGCGCCGGCCCGCATCCAGGCGACGGCCAGGGCGGCCCCGGCCACCGGCGGCGCGGCCTCGCCGGCGACGCGCAGGTCGCGCATCACCGCGGCGGCGCCGGCGCGGATGGCGCCGATGTCGAGGCCGCCGACCGCCGCCGGCAGCAGCGCGACGGAGGAGAGGGCGGTGTAGCGCCCGCCGAGGTCGGCTTCGTGCGGCAGCACGGTCAGGCCCTGCGCCGCCGCCAGCCTGCCCAGCGGCGAGTCCGGCACCTCGGTCAGGGCGAAGACCCGCGCCGCGCGCTCGGCCGCGGAGAGGCCGGCGAAGCGCGGCAGCAGGGCGATGGCCTGGGCCAGGGTCTCCACCGTGCCGCCGGACTTGGAGACGATGAGCAGCGCGGTCTCGCGCGGCTCGATCGAGGTTGCCAGCAGGTCCAGCGTGTCGGGATCGACGTTGTCGAAGAAGCGCACCGCCGGACGCTCGGCCCTGGGGCCGAAGCCGCGGTCGGCCAGCGCCAGCAGCGTCTGCCCGCCGAGCGAGGAGCCGCCGGTGCCCAGTACGATCAGCGTCTTGCAGCGCCCGGCGATGGCATCGCCCAGCGCGGTCAGCGCAGCGACGTCGCTGGTCCGCTCGGGCAGCGCCAGGATCGGCGCCGCGTCGCGGCCGGGAATGGCCAGGTGCGCGCGGGCGGCGGCGGCGGCCTTGCCACAAAGCTCGGCAAAGGCGGCCGGCGGCCGCGCGGCGGTGAGGTCGTGGCGATAGGGCAGGGTCATGGGACTCGGAGTCGCTCCTGGTCAGGGTAGCAGGCGGGGGATGCCGGAAGAACCCTGGGGCGCGGCGGGGGGTTCCGTGACCGCCCGCCGCCCCGGAACGACGGCGCGTCCTTACTGCCCTGACGACGCCAGTCCCTCGGGCTGTCCCACAACCACGACGGCCAGTTTCCGCGGGTCGAGCCACTTCTTCGCCACGCGGCGCACCTCGTCGGCGGTCAGGCCGGCGTAGTAGCTGGCACGCTTGTCGACGTAGTCGATGCCCAGGTCCGCGCGCTGGATCGCCACCAGCAGGTCGGCGATGCCGTCGGAGGAGGTGAGGCGCAGCGCGAAGGAGCCGGTGAGGTAGGTGATGGCCTTGGCCACCTCCTCGTCCGTCGGCCCCTCGGCGGCGAGGCGCGTCCACTCCTGGCGCATGATGTCGAGCGTCTCGGCGGCACGGGCGTTCTGCGTGCCGGCGCCGGCGTACCAGAGGCCGGCGTGGTCGCGCGCGCTGATGTCGCTCCACACGCTGTAGGCCAGGCCGCGCTTCTCGCGCACCTCCTCGTAGAGGCGCGAGGAGAAGGTGCCGCCGCCGAGCACGTAGTTCACCACCGCGGCGGCGTAGAAGTCGGGATCGTCGCGCTTCGGGCCGGGCTGCGCCAGGTAGATGACCGACTGCGTCACCGGCTTCTCGACCACGAGCTGCTGGCCGCCGCCCTGCGGCGTCACCTCGGGCACCGCCAGCGCCGGGCTGGTCTTGGGCAGGCCGCCGAAGACCCGGTCGAGCAACGGGCCCAGCTCCTCCGGCGTGATGTCGCCGACCACGCCGATCTTCAGCGTATCGAGCGCCAGGCGCTCCTTCACATAGGCGCGCAGGTCCTCGGCGGTCAGCTTGCCCACGGTCTCCGGCGTGCCTTCGGCCGGACGGCCATAGGGGTGGCCGGCGAAGACCAGGCGGTCCAGCGTGTCGTAGGCCACGGCGTTGGGGTCGTTGGCCTTGCGCGAGAGGCGCACGAGAAGCTGGCTGCGGATGCGCTCCACCGGCTCGGCGTCGAAGCGCGGCTCGGTCAGCGCCAGGTGCAGCAGCTCGGCCGCGCGGTCGCGCGTCTTGGTCAGCGTGATCACCGAGCCGCTGAGATCGTCGTCGCTGGCCGAGAAGCCGAGCTGGATCGAGAGGCGGTCGAGCTCGCCCTGGAAGGCCTGCGAGTCGAG
>JAKOWB010000315.1 GCA_029781795.1 Pseudomonadota bacterium
TCGTGCTGAAGCCGGAGAGCGAGATCGTCCTCTCGGCGCCGACTCCGCGGGACAGCCAGATCAAGCTGCTGGGCGGCCAGCTTTGGACCAACGTCAAGCGGATGCTGAAGGACGGCTCGATGGAGATCGAGATGTCGCAGGCCGTCACCGGCATCAAGGGCACCCTGCTGCACAGCCGCGAGGAGAAGGGCCGCTCCGCCGTCGCGGTCTGCGAGGGCAGCGTGCGCGTGACGAACCGGCAGACCGGCGAGGCCGTGGCTCTGGCAGCGGGCGACCGCGCCGTCGCCGCCGGGGCGACGCTGGCGGTGGAGGCAGGCGCCGCCGCGGCGCTCTGCGCCCGGGTCCCGGCCTCGGCGGCCGATGCCGCGCTCACGGCGGAGCCGGAGGCCGCGGTCCCGGCGCCTCCGGCCGGCCCGGTACCGCCGATGGTGGCGATCCCCGCCGGCCACCTTGCGATGGGCTCCGACGGCGGCCCGCAGGGCGAGCTCTACCCGGCGTCGGACGAGCGGCCGCGGCACGAAGTGAGCCTCGCCGCCTTCGAGCTCGGCGCCACCGAGGTGACGCTCGCGCAGTGGCGCGCGGTGATGGGCGCCGACCCCAGCGGCTACGTCGCCGGGCCGGCCGACGCGCCGCCCGAGGTTCTGCCGGCCGTCGGGGTGACCTTCAACGAGGCGCGGGTCTTCATCAAGCGGCTGAACGAGATGACCGGCGATACCTATCGCCTGCCGACCGAAGCCGAATGGGAGTACGCCGCCAGGGCCGGCAGCGGCGACGCCTTCCACTTCGGCGACGACTGGCGAAGGCTGGCCGACTATGCGTGGTACGGGGCCAACGCCGAGGGCCATCCGCACGCCGTCGGCGGCCTGCTGCCCAATCCCTTCGGCCTCTGGGACATGCATGGCAACGTCGAGGAATGGACGCAGGACTGCTATCGGCCGAGCTACGATGGCGCGCCGGCCGACGGCAGTGCCGTGGCCACCGACGAGGAAGGCTCGACGGCCTGCTACCGCGTGGTGCGAGGCGGCTCCTGGTACAGCTATGCCGAACAGGACCTGCGCGCCGGCGCGCGCAGCGGCGCCCACCCCGGCGGGCTCAACGACACCATCGGGTTGCGCCTCGCCCGTTGACCTCAGCGGCCGGCGGCGTCGAGCGGCCATCGCGCGCCCAAGCCGGCCGGCACGAGCGGTCGCAAGGCCCGGTGCCGCGCCTGGCGAAGCGGGCCGGGGTTCGGAATTCGCACTGCTCGCCGGGGTCGGACTTCGCCATTCTGCCGGGCGCATGACGCCGCCGCCGCCCCGCTCCGCCTCGCCGCTGCGCCTCACCGTGCTGCTCTGCGCCGCCGAGGTGATGGTGATGCTGGGCAACGCCTTCCCGGCACTGCTGCCGCAGTTCCAGGCCGACTGGCAGCTCAACAACGGCGAACTCGGCTGGCTCAGCGGCATGTACTACGTCGGCTACGTGCTGGCGACCCTGCCGCTGGTGGCGCTGACCGACGCGCGCGATCCCCGGCGCATCTACCTCGCCGCCGCGCTGCTGGCGGCGCTCTCGACCCTCGGCTTCGCGCTGCTCGCCCAGGGCTTCTGGAGCGCCATGCTGCTGCGCCTGCTGGGCGGGGTGTCGCTGGCCGGCACCTACATGGTGGGCCTGCGCATCATCACCGACCGCACCGAGGGGCGCACGCAGAGCCGCGCCATCGCCTTCTATACCTCGCACTTCGCCATCGGCAACGCCGCCTCGGTCTGGATCGCCGGCACGGCGGCGCGCTGGATCGGCTGGCAGGGCGCCTATCACCTGGCCGCCATCGGCGCGGCGGTGGCGCTGCTGATCATGCTGTTCGGTATCGCCCCCAGCGCCAAGCCGGAGACGCCGGTGCACTGGCGCCAGGCACTGGACCTGCGGCCGGCGCTGAGGAACCACCGCGCGCTGGGCTATAACCTGGCCTATGCCTGCCACGGCTGGGAGCTCTTCGCCTTCCGCTCCTTCCTGGTCTCCTTCCTCATCTTCGCGGCGCAGGGCCGCGGCTATCCGCTGGGCCTCAGCGCCGTCGACCTGGCCGGCTTCATCCTGCTGCTCGGCCTGCCGGGCTCGGTCTCGGGCAACGAGCTGGTGCTGCGCTTCGGGCGCGAGCGGGTGATCGCCGGCGTGATGTTCGGCTCCGCCCTGGTGGGGCTGGCCGTGGCGGTCAGCGCCGGCGGCTCGCTCTGGCTCTTCCTGCCGCTGCTGGTCTGCTACGGCATGACCGTGGCCGGCGAGTCGGCGGCGGTGACCGGCGGGGCGGTGACGGCGGCGGCGCAGGGCCGTCGCGGCGCCACGCTGGCGGTGCATTCGATCCTCGGCTTCGCGGTGGCGGCGCCGGCGCCGGTCGCCTTCGGCTATCTGCTTGACCTCGGCGGCGGCGAGAGTGTGCATTCCGCCTGGATCCTGGCCTTCGCCGCGCTGTCGCTCGGCGTCGCGCTGGGGCCTATACTCCTTTTCATCATGTTCCGACGCGCCGCCCGCCAAGCCTCGTCATGACCCCGCCGGTGCCGAAGACGGCGGTGCTGTTCCTGACCCACTTCGTCAACAGCCGCGTCATCCGGCGCTTTCGCAAGCTGGAGCGCGAGCTGGCCGGCCTGCACGACGTCTTCTTCGCCGTCGACCTGGTCTCCAGTCCGTCGCACCGCCGCGTCACCGGCGACCTGGTGGGGCCGCGCCTCTTCCTCTTCTCGCGGCAGATGCTGGAGCGGCTGCCCTATGCCCGGGCGCGCGAAGGCTGGCAGGGCAGTTCGGTGGTGCCGGGCAAGGTCGACCTGGTGGTGCAGTTCTTCGCCCGCCTGCACCCCGCCTATCAGCGCATCTACCTGGTGGAGAACGACGTCGTCTGGCAGGGCGACTGGCGCCCGCTGTTCCAGGCGCTGGACGCCAGCCCGGCGGACCTCCTGGGCTGCAACTCCTACCGCGAGGACGAGTACCCGGCCTCGAACCTCTGGCCGCAGCTCTCGACGCCGGGTGCCGCGCTGCCGCCGGAGCGGCGGGTGCGCTTCCTGCTCGCCTTCTGCCGCTACTCGCGCGCGGCCCTGCTGGCGCTGGAGGCGGCCTATGCCCGCGGCTGGGACGGCCACTTCGAGCCGCTGGTGCCGACCGCGCTGCTGGCGGCCGGCCTGACGCTGGAAGACATCGGCGGCGAGGGGCCCTTCGTCGCCCCGGGCAACGAGCGCCGCTTCTATTGGTCGGAGCGCAAGACCCACGCCGACCGGCAGACCGGCTGCTTCGTCTGGCGCCCCGACCAGCGCCCGCCGCGCGGCGAGCATCGCTGGCTCTGGCACCCGGTGAAGATCCCCCAGAACCTCGACCTGCTGCATCGCCTGCGCCGCTGGCGCCACGGCCACCTGGACCGCGCACGCTTCCTGGCCGAGGATCCGCGCTACCGCCGGCTGGAGGACGCGCTGGCGCCGGGCGCGCTGGCGGCCGGCGACGACAGCCCCTAGGCATTCGCTTTTCTTTCGTGCGAAACTCCCCCGCGAAAGTGCCGCCAAGACGTGGCAGGACCAGGGATTCCGGGGGAAAAGATGCAACTCCTGTCGCCGCGCCAGCTTGAGATTCTTCGTTTGGCCCGCGAGCAGGGGCGCGTCGGGGTGGAGGACCTGGCGACCCACTTCCAGCTGACGCCGCAGACCATCCGCAAGGACCTGAACGACCTCTGCGACCAGCGCTACCTGCAGCGCATCCATGGCGGCGCGGTGATCGCGTCGGGTGTCGAGAACATGGGCTACGAGGCGCGCCGCACCCTGGCGCTGGAGGAGAAGCGGCGCATCGGTCTGCGCTGCGCCCAGCTCATCCCCGACAACTGCTCGCTCTTCGTCAACATCGGCACCACCACCGAGCAGGTGGCGCAGGCCCTGTCGAGCCACCGCGGGCTCCTGGTGATTACCAATAACATCAATGTTGCCAATATCTTGCGGCCTGCGCCGGGGGTCGAGGTCATCGTCGCCGGCGGCCTGGTGCGGCGCGGCGACGGCGGCATCGTCGGCGAGGCGACGGTCGATTTCATCAACCAGTTCAAGGTCGACTACGCGGTCATCGGCGCCTCGGCCATCGACGCCGACGGCGCCATCCTGGACTACGACTTCCGCGAGGTGCGGGTCTCGCAGGCCATCATCCGCAACGCCCGCCACGTGCTGCTGGTGGCCGACGCCATGAAGTTCGAGCGTTCGGCGCCGGTGCGCATCGGCCACCTGTCGCAGATCGAGGTCTTCGTCACCGACCGGCCGCTGCCCGAGGAGCTGCAGGCCCTGGCGCGGGATGCCGGCGTGCGAATTGAAACCGCAAGCGAAACGAATGAAAGCATCGCTTCGTGATTCTTGGCTTGAGGCGCGAAGCGCTTTCGTTTACGGTTCGGATTAACGCAAAAACGAAAACGGCGCACCTGCCGCGCTGATGGCAGCAGCGCCCGATCGACGGGAGGTACGCGGGTGGAGAGTTTCGATCTCGCCATCGTCGGCGGCGGGATCAACGGCTGCGGGATCGCGCGCGACGCGACCGGCCGTGGCCTCAAGGTTTTCATCTGCGAACAGGGCGACCTCGCCGGCGCCACCTCCTCGGCCTCGACCAAGCTGATCCACGGCGGCCTGCGCTACCTCGAGTACTACGAGTTCCGCCTGGTGCGCGAGGCGCTGCGCGAACGCGAGCGCCTGCTGGCCGCCGCGCCGCACATCATCTGGCCGCTGCGCTTCGTGCTGCCGCACCACAAGGGCCTCAGGCCGCGCTGGCTGATCCGCCTCGGCCTCTTCCTCTACGACCACCTGGGCGGACGCAAGCTGCTGCCGCCGACCCGCGTGCTGGACCTGGCGCGCGACCCGGCGGGCGAGCCGCTGAAGCCGGAGTTTCGCCGGGCCTTCGAGTATTCCGACTGCTGGGTCGAGGATTCGCGCCTCGTGGTGCTGAACGCCGCCGACGCCGCGGCCAAGGGCGCGGTCGTCCGCACCCGCACCAGATGTGTCGGCGCGCGGCGCGAGGGCGGGCTCTGGCGGCTCGACCTGGAAGGCCGCGACGGCGCGCGCCAGTCGATCACCGCGCACGCGCTGGTGAACGCGGCCGGGCCTTGGGTCTCGGACGTGCTGACCCGTGTCGCCGGCTCCAACTCGCCGGCGCGGGTGCGCCTGGTCAAGGGCAGCCACATCATCCTGCCGCGCCTGTTCCAGCACGAGCGCGCCTACATCTTCCAGAACGCCGACGGCCGCATCGTCTTCGCCATCCCCTACGAGCAGGACTTCACGCTGGTCGGCACCACCGACGTCGATCACCCCGGCGACCCGGCGCATCCGGCGATCTCGCCCGAGGAGACGCGCTACCTCTGCGACGCCGCCAACGAGTACTTCCGCAAGGCGATCGGCCCGGCCGACGTGGTGCACAGCTATTCCGGCGTGCGCCCGCTCTACGACGACGGCGCCAAGGAGGCCAAGGCGGCGACGCGCGACTACGTGCTGGAGCTCGAGGCACCGCAGGGCGGCGCGCCGCTGGTGTCGGTCTTCGGCGGCAAGATCACCACCTTCCGGCGCCTCGCCGAATCGGTGCTGGCCAAGCTGGAGCCGCACCTGCCGGCCGAGGTGCGCGCGCGCATGACCCGGCCCTGGACCGAGCGCTCGACCCTGCCGGGCGGCAACTTCCCGGTCGACGGCGCCGGCCGCCTGGCCGACGAGCTGCAGGCCGGCATGAGCGACCTGCCGCGCGCCCTGGCCCGCCGCCTGGTCCGCGCCTACGGCACGCGCGCGCAGCTGATCCTCGCCGGCGCGAAGAGCCTGGCCGACCTGGGCGAGACCTTCGGCCACGACCTGACCGCGGCCGAGGTCCGCTACCTGATGCAGCACGAGTGGGCGCTGGAGCCGGAGGACGTGCTCTGGCGACGCTCCAAGCTCGGCCTGCGCGTCGGGGCCGAGGAGCGGCAGCGGCTCGCCGCCTTCATGCAGGCCGAGGCCCAGCGCCTCGCCCAGACGGCGGCCTAGGGGGCGGCGATGGCGCTCACCCTGGACAACTGCTCGCGCATCGTCGACGGCGAGGTCCGGCTGAAGGACGTCTCGCTGACGCTTGAGTCCGCCAGCCTCAACGTGCTGCTGGGACCGACGCTGGCGGGCAAGACCAGCCTGATGCGCCTGATGGCCGGCCTCGACCGGCCGACCGAGGGTCGCCTGCTGTGGAACGGCCAGGACGTGACCGGCGTGCGGGTGCAGGACCGCAAGGTCGCGATGGTCTATCAGTCCTTCATCAACTACCCGACGCTGACGGTGCGCGAGAACATCGCCAGTCCGCTGAAGGTCGCGCGGGTGCCGCGCGCCGAGATCCAGCGCCGGGTGGAGGAGGCGGCGACGCTGCTGAAGCTGACGCCGCTGCTGGATCGCACGCCGCTGCAGCTTTCCGGCGGCCAGCAGCAGCGCACCGCGATCGCCCGCGCGCTGGTCAAGGGCGCCGATCTGGTGCTGCTGGACGAGCCGCTGGCCAACCTGGACTACAAGCTGCGCGAGGAACTGCGCGAGGAGCTGCCGAAGATCTTCGCCGCCTCGGGCGCGATCTTCGTCTATGCCACGGCCGAGCCGGCCGAGGCGCTGCTGCTCGGCGGCAAGACGGCGACCCTGTCCGAGGGGCGCGTCACGCAGTTCGGCCCGACGGTGGAGGTCTACCGCCGGCCCAACACGCTGCTGACGGCGCAGACCTTCTCGGACCCGCCGATGAACACCGTCCCGGTGGAGAAGCGTGGCGCCGGCCTGTCGGCGGGCGAGGGGCAGGTCTGGCCGGCCGCCGGCCCGCTGGGCGCCCTTGCCGATGGACGCTATGTCCTGGGCATCCGGCCGAACCACCTCTACCTGCGGCGGCCCAACGGCGGCGCCGTCGCGCTGCCCGCCGCCGTGGCCATCACCGAGATCACCGGATCGGAGTCCTTCGTCCATCTCGACGTGGCGGGGCAGCGCTGGGTGGCGCTGGCGCACGGCGTGCACGAGCTGGCGACCGGGGCGGCGGCCGAGGTCTATCTCGACCCGGCCCGGTGCTTCGTGTTCGACGCCGGCGGCGCGCTGGTCGCCGCGCCGGCGGGCTGAGGGGACGCGCATGGCCGAGATCCAGCTCCGCAACCTCGCCCACGCCTACCGGCCCAACCCGCAGGGGCCGCAGGACTTCGCGCTGAAGCGCCTGGACCACACCTGGCGCTCGGGCGGCGCCTATGCCCTGCTGGGGCCCTCGGGCTGCGGCAAGACCACGCTGCTCAACATCATCTCGGGCCTGGTGACGCCGAGCCAGGGCCAGGTGCTGTTCGATGGCCGCGACGTCACCCATCTGCCGACCGAGAAGCGCAGCATCGCCCAGGTGTTCCAGTTCCCGGTCATCTACGACACCATGACGGTGGCCGAGAACCTGGCCTTCCCGCTGCGCAACGCCGGCCTGCCGCGTGCCGAGATCCGCGCCCGCGTCGAGGAGACGGCGGCCATGCTGGATCTCACCGCCACGCTCGGCCTCAAGGCGCGCGGCCTCACCGCCGACGCCAAGCAGAAGATCTCGCTCGGCCGCGGCCTGGTGCGGCACGACGTCAACGCCATCCTGTTCGACGAGCCGCTGACGGTGATCGACCCGCAGCTCAAGTGGCAGCTGCGCACGCAGCTCAAGCAGCTGCACAAGCGCTTCGACTTCACCATGATCTACGTGACGCACGACCAGACCGAGGCGCTGACCTTCGCCGACCAGGTCGTCGTCATGTACGAGGGCGAGGTGGTGCAGATGGGCACGCCCGAGGAGCTCTTCGAGCGGCCGGCCCACACCTTCGTCGGCTACTTCATCGGCTCGCCCGGCATGAACGTGCTGCCGGCCAAGGTCGACGGGGCCGAGGCCCTGGTGGCCGGCCAGCGCCTCGCCCTGCCGCGGGTCTATCGCGACCTGCCGGCCGGCGCCCGGGTCGAACTCGGCATCCGGCCGGAATTCGTGCAGGCCGGCGTCGAGCAGGGCCTGACGGCGCGGGTCGAGCGGGTCTCCGACATCGGCCGCTACAAGGTGGCGAAGCTGGACCTCGGCGGGCTGGCGCTGAACGCCATCCTGCCCGAGGACGCGCGCCTGGATGGCGACGAGACGCGGATCGCCTTCGACCCGGCGCGCCTGCACCTCTACCTCGACGGACGCATCGCCTCGGGGGAGGGCCGCTGATGGAGAAGACCGTCAACCAGAAGGCCTGGTTCCTGGTCCTGCCGGTGGTGCTGCTGGTCGCCTTCTCGGCCGTCATCCCGCTGATGACGGTGGTGAACTATTCGGTGCAGGACACCTTCGGCAACAACGAGTTCTTCTGGGCCGGCTTCGAGTGGTTCGACGAGCTGCTGCAGTCGGATCGCTTCCACGAGGCGCTGTGGCGCCAGTTCCTCTTCTCCGGGATCATCCTGGCGCTGGAGATCCCGCTCGGCATCTGCATCGCGCTGGCCATGCCGCGCCAGGGCTGGACCGTGCCGCTCTGCCTGGTGACCATGTCGCTGCCGCTGCTGATCCCCTGGAACGCGGTGGGCACGATCTGGCAGGTCTTCGGCCGCGGCGACATCGGCCTGATGGGCCACACGCTGGGCAATCTCGGCATCGACTTCAACTACACCAACGACCCGCTCGACGCCTGGATCATCATCGTCATCATGGACGTGTGGCACTGGACCAGCCTGGTCGTGCTGCTGTGCTATGCCGGCCTGCGCTCCATCCCCGACGCCTTCTACCAGGCGGCGCGCATCGACGGCGCCGGGCGCTGGGCGGTGTTCCGCTACATCCAGCTGCCCAAGATGCACCGCGTCCTGCTGATCGCCGTGCTGCTGCGTTTCATGGACAGCTTCATGATCTACACCGAGCCCTTCGTGGTCACCGGCGGCGGGCCCGGCAACTCCACCACCTTCCTCTCGATCGACCTGGTGAAGATGGCGATCGGGCAGTTCGATCTGGGGCCGGCGGCCGCCATGTCGCTGGTCTACTTCCTCATCATCCTGCTGCTGTCGTGGATCTTCTACACGGTCATGACCAACGCGGGGCAGGACCGCAAGGCACGCGCCGCCGCGCTGGAGGCCCGGGCATGAGCGCCGCCGACGCCACCATGACCGCCGCCCAGGCGGCCGAGCGGCCGCGCCGCAGGCTGCGCCTCAAGTGGATCGTGCCGGCGCTCTACGTGCTCTTCCTGCTGCTGCCGATCTACTGGCTCGTGCTGATGAGCCTGAAGACCAATACCGAGATCACCACCACCTTCACGCTCTGGCCGGACGATCTGACCTTCGCCAACTACGCGGTGATCTTCAACGACGCCTCGTGGTACTCGGGCTACATCAACTCGACGATCTACGTGGTGATCAACACGGCGATCTCGCTCGCCGTGGCGCTGCCGGCGGCCTATGCCTTCTCGCGCTACCGCTTCCTTGGCGACAAGCATCTCTTCTTCTGGCTGCTGACCAACCGCATGGCGCCGCCGGCGGTCTTCGCGCTGCCCTTCTTCCAGCTCTACTCGGCGGTCGGCCTGTTCGACACCCACATCGCCGTGGCGCTGGCGCACTGCCTCTTCAACGTGCCGCTGGCGGTCTGGATCCTCGAGGGCTTCATGTCCGGCGTGCCGAAGGAGATCGACGAGACGGCCTACATCGACGGCCACTCCTTCCCCTCCTTCTTCACCCGCATCTTCATCCCGAACATCAAGAGCGGCATCGGCGTCACCGCCTTCTTCTGCTTCATGTTCTCGTGGGTGGAACTGCTGCTGGCGCGAACGCTGACCACGGTCAACGCCAAGCCGATCGCCGCCACCATGACGCGCACCGTCTCCGCCTCGGGCATCGACTGGGGCGTGCTGGCGGCGGCCGGCGTGCTGACCATCGTGCCGGGCGCGCTGGTGATCTGGTTCGTGCGCAACTACATCGCCAAGGGCTTCGCCCTTGGCCGCGTCTAGGGAGGGCCGGGACCGTGGATCTCTCCTGGATGGCCTGGACCTGGCCGACCGCCGCCTTCTTCGGGACCATCGTCCTGCTGCTGGCGATCATGACCGTGTGGGAGGTGCTGCGCCCCGGCGGCGCGCCCCGCATCGGCATCCTGGGCTTCGAGACGACACGCGGCGACCGGCTGTTCCTGTCGCTGCTGTCGTCGGCCTTTATCCATCTCGCCTGGCTCGGGCTCGTCGGCCCGGACCTGTGGTGGGCCCTTGCCATCTCCCTGGTCTGGGCGCTGGCGGTGTTCCGCTTCGTCTAGCGGGAAAGGGTCCTCCCGGCCGCGGGCGAGGCGTGGCGCCGGGAGCAGAGCGGGCAGCGAGTTGAGTTGAGTTCAGTTTGGTGTGCAACGAGAAAAGAGGGAGGAACGAGCGATGCTCAGACGGTACCTGACAGGCACGGCCACCGCGGTGGTCCTGCTGCTCGGGTCGGCCAGCGCCTTCGCCGACATGGACGCGGCGAAGAAGTGGATCGACAGCGAGTTCCAGCCTTCGACCCTGTCGAAGGAAGAGCAGATGAAGGAGATGGAGTGGTTCATCAAGGCGGCCGAGCCCTTCAAGGGCATGGAGATCAACGTCGTCTCTGAGACCATCACCACGCACGAGTACGAGTCCAAGGTCCTGGCCAAGGCCTTCTACGAGATCACCGGCATCAAGGTGAATCACGACCTGATCCAGGAAGGCGACGTGGTCGAGAAGCTGCAGACGCAGATGCAGTCGGGCCAGAACGTCTACGACGCCTACATCAACGACTCCGACCTGATCGGCACGCACTGGCGCTACCAGCAGGCCGTGCCGCTCAGCGACTGGATGGCCGGCGAGGGCAAGGACGTCACCGACCCGATGCTCGACGTCGACGACTTCATCGGCAAGTCCTTCACCACGGCGCCGGACGGCAAGCTCTACCAGCTGCCGGACCAGCAGTTCGCGAACCTCTACTGGTTCCGCTACGACTGGTTCACCAACCCGGAGATGAAGAAGAAGTTCAAGGAGCTCTATGGCTACGAGCTCGGCGTGCCGGTCAACTGGTCGGCCTACGAGGACATCGCCGAGTTCTTCTCGGTCCACGTGAAGGAGATCGACGGCAAGCCGGTCTACGGTCACATGGACTACGGCAAGAAGGATCCCTCGCTGGGCTGGCGCTTCACCGACGCCTGGCTGTCGATGGCCGGCAACGGCGATCCCGGCATCCCGAACGGCCTGCCGGTCGACGAGTGGGGCATCCGCATGGAGGGCTGCAATCCGGTCGGCTCGTCGGTGACCCGCGGTGGCGACACCAACGGCCCGGCCTCGGTCTATGCCATCACCAAGTACCTTGAGTGGCTGAAGAAGTACGCGCCGCCCGAGGCCCAGGGCATGACCTTCTCCGAGGCCGGCCCGGTGCCGGCGCAGGGGCAGATCGCGCAGCAGATCTTCTGGTACACCGCCTTCACCGCCGACATGGTGAAGCCGGGCCTGCCGGTGATGAACGCCGACGGCACGCCGAAGTGGCGCATGGCCCCCTCGCCGCACGGTGCCTACTGGCACGAGGGGCAGAAGCTGGGCTACCAGGACGCCGGTTCCTGGACCCTCTTGAAGTCGACGCCGGTTGACCGCGCCAAGGCCGCCTGGCTCTACGCGCAGTTCACCGTGTCGAAGACCGTCTCGCTGAAGAAGAGCCACGTCGGCCTCACCTTCATCCGCGAGAGCGACATCTGGGACAAGTCCTTCACCGAGCGTGCCCCGCAGCTCGGCGGCCTGATCGAGTTCTATCGCTCGCCGGCCCGCCTGCAGTGGACGCCGACCGGCGTGAACGTCCCGGACTATCCGAAGCTGGCCCAGCTCTGGTGGCAGAACATCGGTGACGCCTCCTCGGGTGCCAAGACCCCGCAGGAAGCCATGGATGCGCTGGCCGCCGATCAGGACAAGGTGCTGGCCCGCCTCGAGAAGGCCGGCGTGCAGGGCGAGTGCGGCCCGAAGCTGAACGAGGAGAAGGATGCCCAGTACTGGCTCGACCAGCCCGGCGCCCCGGTGCCGAAGCTGGCGAACGAGAAGCCGGCCGGCGAGACGGTCGACTACGACGAGCTGCTCAAGACCTGGGCGGCCGCCAAGCACAACTAGGTTCTGAGAGTGTAAGTAGCGTCTCCCTTGCGACTCGGGCCGGTGCCGAAAGGCACCGGCCTTTTTCTTTGGCGCCTCACGCCCCCGGCTGCTCCTCCAGGCGCTCCATGTCGTCGTCGCTGAAGCCGAAGTGGTGGCCGATCTCGTGGATCATCACGTGGCGCACCAGCCAGGAGAGGTCCTCGCCGGTCTCGCACCAGTAGTCGAGCAGCGGGCGACGATAGAGATAGATGTGGTCGACGTCGCTCGCCTGGCCGAAATGACTCTTGTCCTGCAGCGAGACGCCGCGATAGAGGCCCATCAGGTCGAAGGGGCTCTCGCACTCCATCTCGGCCAGCGTCTCGTCGTCGGGAAAGTCGTCGACGTGCAGCACCACCTCGCGGGCGAAGAGCTTCAATCCCTCGGGCAGCGACTGGAAGGCGGCCTCGGCCAGGGCCTCGATGTCGGCCAGGGTCGGCGGCGTGCCGTGGCGCTCGGTTTTCAGCAGGGTTGCCATGCGCGGAACCTAGTGAGCCTTGACCCTGCCGCCAAGTCCCCCGCAGTCTCGGCCCGCCGACAGCAGACCGGGAGGCGCAGGATGATCGAGAAGCTGACGCCCGAGGCACGCGCCGCCGCGCTGGCGGAGCTTGCCGGCTGGTCCCCGGTCGAGGGCCGCGACGCGATCCACAAGGTCTTCAGGTTCAAGTCCTTCAGCCAGGCCTGGGGCTTCATGAACCGCGTCGCCCTGGCGGCCGAGAAGCTGGATCACCACCCGGAGTGGTTCAACGTCTACAACCGCGTCGAGATCACGCTCTCGACGCACGACTGCAACGGCCTCAGCGAGCGCGACGTCAAGCTGGCCAAGCGCATCGAGGCCTACGCCAAGGAGATCGCCGCTTGAAGAACGACCTCGACATCCGTCCCCTGGCGCCGGCCTGCGGCGCCGAGGTCTTCGGCCTCGATCTCAAGGCGGCGACGGCGGAGACCATGAAGCGGGTCCAGGGTGCCCTGGCCGAGCACCAGGTGCTCTTCTTCCGCGGCCAGGACTTCACGCCCGAGGACCAGGTGGCGGTGACCCGGAAGTTCGGCCCCATCCTGCGCGTGCCCTTCGTCAAGCACATGGACGAGCATCCCGACATCATCGCCGTGCTGAAGGAGGCCGAGGAGAAGAAGATCGGCACCTTCGGCGGCACCTGGCACAGCGACTTCTCCTTCCTCGACGAGCCGCCCAGCCTGACGCTGCTCTATGCCAGGGAACTGCCGGCGGTCGGCGGCGACACGCTCTGGGCCAGCCAGTACCTGGCCTACGAGGCGCTGAGCGAGGGCATGCGGAGGCTGCTCGACCCGCTGGTGGCGATCCAGACCGGCTGGCCGCACGGCACGCGCGGCCCCGGCTACGACACGCCGGGCCTCAGCAAGTCGATCAAGATGGTGCGGAACGATCCCGCCGCCGACCGCGAGATCCGCCATCCGGTGGTGCGCGTGCACCCCTGGACCGGGCGCAAGGCGCTCTTCGTCAACCCGGTCTACACCCACCGCTTCGAGGGCATGAGCGAGGCCGAGTCCAAGCCGATCCTGGAGTACCTCTACGCCCATGCCGTGAAGCCGGAGTTCACCTGCCGCCTGCGCTGGGACGTCGGCACCCTGGCGGTGTGGGACAACCGCTGCCTGCTGCACCTCGCCATCAACGACTACGACGGCAGCCGCCGCCTGCTGCACCGGACCACCGTCGCCGGCGAGCGCCCGGCGGGGATCCACTAGAGGCTTTTCCGCGCCGACCCCGCAGTCCTCCCTCTCCCTCAGGGAGAGGGCCGGGGTGAGGGCGTCGGTCAGCTCGCTCTCCCTCCAGCCCCACCAAACTCCCTCATCCGGCCGCTCACGCGGCCACCTTCCCCCAAGGGGGAAGGGACTTTCGCGCCGACCCGGCAGTCCTCCCTCTCCCTTGGGAGAGGGTCGGGGTGAGGGAGGCTGGTGGGTGCGGTCGTCCGCCAGCTTCACGCATCTGCCCTTGACAGCTACCCCATGCTAATTTAATCGAACGATCGTTCACTCAACGAAAGTTCGTTCGATGAAGACTCCAGACAAGAGTACCCGACGGGTAGAGGCCGCCGAGGAGACCCGGCGGCGGATCGTCGAGGCGACCTTCGCGCTGCATGCCGAACAGGGCATCGCCGCCACCTCGATGAAGCAGATCGCCGCCCGCGCCGGCGTCTCGGTCGGCAGCGTCTATCACCACTTCCCGACCTATGGGGACGCGGTCGGCGCCTGCGGCGCCTATGCCCTGGCGACCTATCCGGCGCCGGGCCGCGACAGCTTCGCCCACCTGGAGGGCCGGGAGAGGCGCGTCGCCGCCCTGGTCGCCGCGCTGTTCGATCACTTCGCGCGTTTCCAGGTGCTGGAGCGCGTGCGCTGCGACCAGCATCTGGTGCCCGACCTCGCGCCCTTCGTCGAGGGCGAGCTGTCCGGCCGCCGCGCCCTGCTGGCCGAGGCCGCCGGCGGGACCCTCTCGCCGCGCCAGCTCGACCTGGCGGCGGCGCTCACCGATCCCGCCGTGCTCTGGTCCCTGACGCGGGCCGGCTGGAGCCCCGCCGCCGCTGCCGCGGCCGTGACCGGCCCGCTGCTCGCCGGCCTCGCGCCGGCCGCCGACTGACCTTCTCACCGAAGCCCCAAGGAGCCTTTTCCCATGGACAGCCGTACCGACGAGATCGCGCCGGGTCTCTTCCGCATCTCCACCTTTGTGCCCGAGGTCGCGCCGCCCGCCGGCTTCACCTTCAACCAGTTCCTGGTCATGGCCGACGAGCCGCTGCTGTTCCACTGCGGCCCGCGCGGCCTGTTCCCGCTGGTCTCCGCCGCGGTGGCGAAGCTGGTGCCGCTGGAGCGGCTGCGCTGGATCTCCTTCGGCCATGTCGAGGCCGACGAGTGCGGCTCGATGAACCACTGGCTGGCGGCGGCGCCGCGGGCGCAGGTGGTGCACGGCGGCACCGCCTGCATGGTCTCGCTGAACGATCTGGCCGACCGCGCCCCGCGCGCCCTGGCCGACGGCGAGGTGCTGGACCTCGGCGGCAAGCGGATGCGCTGGATCGACACGCCGCACGTGCCGCACGGCTGGGAGGCCGGCGTGATGTTCGAGGAGAGCGCCGGCACGCTGCTCTGCGGCGACCTCTTCACCCACATCGGCAAGGGCAAGGCGCTGACCGACGGCGACATCGTCGGCCCCGCCGCGGCGGCCGAGGAGGCCTTCCGCGCCACCGCGCTCACCGCCGCGACGGCGCCGACCATCCGCAAGCTGGCCGCGCTGAAGCCAAGCACGCTGGCGCTGATGCACGGCTCCTCCTTCGGCGGCGACGGCGGCGCCGCGCTCTCGGCGCTGGCCGATTTCTACGCGGAGCGGGTCAAGGCCGCGGCCTAGACGAAGAGCGCCAGCACGCCGGTGTAACCGTAGAGGCGATCGCCGCTGATCTCGCCGCCGGCGTAGAAGCCGACCAGCGGGATCTCGCCCAGCGCCTCGCGGATCTGCCGCATCTCGGCGCCGCCGGGCCCGAAGAGATTGGGCCCGCGCGCCACGCAGGAGAAGAAGAGCCCGGCCTTGGCCTGGCCCGCAGCGCGCCGCTTCACGTCGGCCAGCATGCGGTCCAGGTCCTGGCGGGCGCCCTGCTGGTCGCGGCGGCAGAACAGGATCTTCTGTCCCGGCTCCACCAGGTCGCTGACCGCGAGCAGCCCCTTGTCAGCGTCGAGGCCCAGGAAGTTCCGCACCAGATAGTCGTCGCGGTCGCGGCCCGGCACCGGGAAGGCCGGGTGCACGCTGCCCCAGGCCTCGGACAGGCGGCCGCCGAAGTGCTGGTCCACCACCTCGATCAGCACCTCGGTCGCGCTGCGCCCCTCGATGGCCGAGATGACGTTGCCCTCGGCCGCGGTGATCGACAGCGCCGGGCCCAGCGGCGCGCAGCCCTGGCTGAGGCCGCTGACGATCGGCACCGCGCCGCCGAACAGTACTCCCGACAGGCCGGTCGCACGCCCGCCGACGGCCGAGGCCGGGCCGGCGCGCGAGGCGGTGAGGCCGCCCAGCGGGAAGGCCTTGGCCGCCTCCGACAGGTCGGCGATCAGGGTCTCCAGCTCCGGCGTGCGCGGATCGGCCTGCAGCAGGGCCACGGTGCCGAGCTGCCCGGCCAGCCACTCCGGCGCGATCTCGCTGAGCTCCGCCGCCTGGCTCACCGGGCCGAAGAGGCGGAAGGAGTCCTCCGGGAAGCGCCCGGCCATGATGGCCAGCGCCGGCCGGTCGAAGAGTTCGCCGTCGGGCGTCGCGATGCCCAGGCCCACCGTGCCGCTCCAGCGCTGGATGCCGGTCTCGGCCTTCAGGCGTTCGACGATCTCGCCGAAGTGCGGCGCGTAGTAGTCGGTGGCATAGACGAATCCCAGGTTCGCACCCGCCGGCAGCGGCCAGGCGTCGGCCAGCGCGGCGGCGAACGCGGCCTGCCAGTCGCCGCCTGCGGCATAGCCGGCCCGGAAGGCCGCTTCGCTCACGTCGCTCATGGCCGCTTTCCTCCGCTCACTGCGTCCGCGCGGCGGCGCGGTCGAGCAGCGTCTCCACCGAGGGCAGGATGCGCTGCACGATGACCGCCACGCCGGCGGCGTTGGGATGGATGCCGTCGCCCTGGTTCAGCGCCGGGTCCAGCGCCACGCCCTCCAGCAGGAAGGGGTAGTAGACCGCGTCGAACTCCGCCGCCAGGCGCGGGAAGATCGCATCGAAGGTGGCGGCGTAGTCCTGGCCCAGGTTCTGCGGCGCCAGCATGCCGGCCAGGAGGATGGGCAGCTTGCGGTCGGCGAAGAGCTGCATCAGCGCGCGCAGGTTGGCCTCGGTGTCCCTGGGGTCGAGGCCGCGCAGGAAGTCGTTGGCGCCGAGGCAGAGCATGACGCAATCCGGGTTCTCGCCCAGCGTCCACGCGGCGCGCGCCAGGCCCGCCGCCGTGGTGTCGCCCGAGACGCCGCCGTTGATCACGCTGACCTCGCGGCCGGCGGCCTGCAGCGCCGCCTCGAGCTGCGCCGGCAGCGCGTCGGCGGGGCCCAGGCCATAGCCCGCGGTCAGCGAATCGCCGTAGGCCAGCAGCTTCAGCGGCGCGGCGCGCGCGAGGGATGGCGCCAGGGCCATGCCAGCGGCGGCGAGCAGCAGCGCACGGCGGGAAACGGCAAAGGTCATGCGCATGACATGCGCCCCGCCGCCGCCGGGATCAAGCCTTCCTGTCCCCGTCTGCCGGGCGGCCAGGATCTCCCGGGCGGTCTGGCCAGCGCAGACCCTCCAGTCCCTCCTCCCAGGCGCCGTAGTCGCCCGTGAAGCGCTCCAGCGCAACGTCGAGTTCCGGAAAGCCTGCGTGGAAGGTGTCGCGCGGGTCGCGGCCGTAGTAGTAGGGCCGATAGGCTGGCTGGAAATCCCGCTCCACCCGGTCCTGCGCGCGCGCCACTGCCTGCAGCGGATCGCGGATGGAGTGGTGCTGGATCAGCGGTCGTCGGCTGAAGACCGGCCCCTCCGTGCCGGGCGGCAGCAGCCCTTGGCCGGGCGCGAAGGCGAGGCCCGGACGGTCGAGGAAGCCGCGGTGCTCCAGCCAGTAGGCGGTGTACCAGGGCAGCCGCTGGGCCAGCGGCAGCGCCGCCTTCTCCGGGCGCCAGCGCCCCGCCTCGAAATCGAAGTCCGGCGCGTCCTCGGGATGCGGCAGGTGGTTGCACATGCGCGCCAGCAGGATGCCGGCGCCCTCGGCCTCCATCGCCGCGGCGATGCGGCGGGGGGCGTGGTACCAGAGCTCGTCGGCATTGGCGATCAGCACCCAGGTGTCGGTTCCGAAGCGGCGGCGCTTCAGCTCCAGCAAGGGGTTCATCACCCAGATGCTCATGCCCGGCGCGCCATCCGGGAAGTGGTCGCGCTGGCGCAGCGCCGTCACGTTGTCGAAGCTGCGCAGGATGTCGAAGGTGCCGTCGCTGGAATCGTCGATGGCCAGCACGGGAATCTCCTGCGCTCGCCAGCCGGCCAGCACGGTGGCGACGATGTCCGCCTCGTCCTTCGACATCATCAGTGCGACGACCGGCTTCACCGTTTGCCTCTCCGGAACAAGGATGGGCGCGCAGACTGCCATGGCGGCTGCGGCCTTGCACCCCGCGTTGCCGATCACGGGTGGGGCGTGCTATTTGCGCAACCATCGGGGGCGACACGAGGGGGGAGTGTCATGCTGCGCGGTCACATCGTCGGGGCGCTCTGGACGCTGCTTTTCCTGGCAGCCTGCGCCAAGACCTACGGCCCCTCGTCCGGCGACAGCGGCCCGGTGCTGGCCGGGCCCGGCGAGGCGGTGGTGGTCACCGGCTTCGACCTGGTCGCCGGCGGCTCGGGCCTCGGCCTGCTGGCGGCGGAGGATGCCGGCAGCTACCGCCTGGCCTTCCACGCCTACGACCCGACAACCCAGCGCCTGCTCGACCCGCCGCGTGCCTTCTATGTCGAGCAGTCCTGCGCCGGGGCCGCGCCGGGCCAGCGGGTCTGCGCCGCGGCGGCGCATCACGCCGCCGTCGCCGTGCCGGCCGGCGACTACATCCTGGCCTTCGTGTTGAAGCAGCACGTCGGGACCTACGTGCCCAACCTCTTCGGCTATGGCGGCACGACGCACGGCAGCTACGCGACGCTCCTTTCCGCGGTCGATGTCGTGACCACGGGCAACGTCGCCGGCAGCTTCGCCGCCGCGCCCGGTGCCTCGGTCGAGGGCAACAAGGCACCGCGCTTCCACGTCGCGGCGGGCGAAAACCTCTACATCGGCTTCATCGAGATCCAGGGCGCGGTCTGGACGCGCGAGACGGTCTCGGGCAAGGCCGGCGTCACCTGGGGCAAGGCCGACCTCTACACCGCCATCGAAAGCCGCCCCGACCAGGCGCGCGCCGCGCTGGCCAAGGCCGGGCTCGACGCGACGACGCTGGTGGAGCGGCCGGCGACGGCGGAGAAACCCTAGCGCCGTTGCCCTTGCCTCTCCGCCTTTGGCCCGGCGCCGTTGATCCGCCACGATGGGCGCCCATATCCCTGGGGTCGCCCACCGTCCCGGATGTCTCCCGCATGATCGACCTCGCCGGCGTCGAGCTGACCCTGCCCTCGCTGGCGGGACCCGTGGCCATCCTGCGTGGCATCGACCTCGCGGTCGGCGCCGGCGAGAGCGTGGCGCTGGTCGGTCCCTCGGGCTCGGGCAAGACCTCGCTGCTGATGGTGCTGGCGGGGCTGGAGCGCGCCAGCGGCGGTCAGGTCAAGGTCGCCGGCCTGGACTATGCCGGGCGCAGCGAGGACGCGCTGGCGACGCTGCGCCGCGACGCCATCGGGATCGTGTTCCAGGATTTCCACCTGGTGCCAACCATGACGGCGCAGGAGAACGTCGCCGTGCCGCTGGAACTGGCCGGCCGCCGCGACGCCTTCGCCCGCGCCGCCGAGGCGCTGGAGTCCGTCGGCCTCGGCCACCGCCTGACGCACTATCCGGGCCAGCTTTCCGGCGGCGAGCAGCAGCGCACGGCGCTGGCCCGCGCCATCGTGGCGCGGCCCAAGCTGCTGCTGGCGGACGAGCCGACCGGCAACCTGGACGGCGCCACCGGCGAGCAGGTGATCGAGCTGCTGTTCCGCCTGGCGCGCGAGGGCGGGCAGACCCTGCTGCTCATCACCCACGACCCGGCGCTGGCGGCGCGCTGTTCCCGGCGCCTGCACATGGCCGACGGCCGCATCGTGCAGGACGAACGGGCCGCCGCCTGATGAGCCAGTGGCGGCTCGCCTGGCGGCTGATGCGGCGCGAGCTGCGCGGCGGCGTGCGCGGTTTCCGCGTCTTCCTGGCCTGCCTGGCGCTCGGCGTCGCCGCCCTCGCCACCGTCGGCACGGTCTCGGCCGAGCTGCTGGCCGGCCTCGACCGCGACGCGCGCGCGCTGCTCGGCGGCGAGGCGGAGGTCAGGCTGTTCAACCGCGCCATGACGGCGGAGGAGCGCGCCTGGATCGCGGCCAACGCCGCGCGCACCGCCGAGACCGCGGAGCTGCGCGCCATGGCCCGCGCCGACAACGGCCAGCGCCGCCTGGTCGAGCTGAAGGCCGTCGACGGCGCCTATCCGCTGCACGGCCTGCTGACCCTGGACCCGCCGTTGCCCCTGGCCGAGGCGCTGGCGGTGAAGGACGGCCTGCCGGGCGCGGCGGTGGACGCCGACCTGCTGCAGCGCCTGGGTATCGCGCTCGGCGATGTCGTGACCATCGGCGAGGGGCGCTTCCAGATCCGTGCCACGCTGCTGCACGAGCCCGACCGCGCGGCGCGCGCCTTCACCCTGGGCCCGCGCGCGATGATCGCGCTGGAGGCTCTCGATGGTACCGGCCTCGCCGGGCCCGGCAGCCTGGTCTATCGCCAGCTTCGCCTCGACCTGCCGGCGGGCGAGGACTTCCGCGCCTGGAAGGCACGGCTCGACGCGGCCTTCCCCGAGGCCGGCTGGCGCGTGCGTGGT
Organism: Pseudomonadota bacterium; assembly: GCA_029781795.1. GTDB lineage: Bacteria > Pseudomonadota > Alphaproteobacteria > Kiloniellales > JACOMY01 > JAKOWB01. Next base: position 20,513 of record JAKOWB010000315.1, read on the forward strand.
CTCGACGACGCGGCGCCGGGCCTCGCCCGCTTCGTCGAGCGCGTCCGTCTTTTCATGACCCTGGTCGGCCTTACCGCGCTGCTGGTCGGCGGCGTCGGCGTCGCCAACGCCGTGCGCGCGCACCTGGAGGGACGGCGCGACACCATCGCGACGCTGAAGTGCCTCGGCGCGCCCGGCCGCCTGGTGACCCGGCTCTATCTGCTGCAGGTGCTGGTGCTGGCGGCGCTCGGCACGCTGATCGGGCTGGCGGTCGGCGCGCTGGCGCCCGCCCTGCTGGCACCGCTGCTGGCCGAGCGGCTGAACCTCACGCTGGGCGGCGCGCCGGCGCCGCTGCCGCTGCTGGTGGCCGGGGTGCTGGGCCTCGCCACCGCGCTGCTCTTCGCCCTGCCGCCGCTGGCCCGGGCCGAGCGCCTGCCGGCCGCCGGCCTCTTCCGCGGCCACCTGGAGGCGCGACGCATCCGTCGGCCCGGCTGGCTCTGGCCGGCCGAGGCGCTGCTCGGCGGCGGCATCGCGCTGCTGGTCGTGCTGGGCGCCGACGACCGCCTCTTCGCGCTGGGCTTCCTCGCCGCCGCCGTGGTCGTGCTGCTGGCCTTCCGCCTCGCCGCCGCCGGCCTGATCTGGCTGGCGCGCCGCCTGCCGCGGCCGCATCGCACGGGCCTCCGCCTCGCACTCGGCAACCTGCATCGGCCGAACGCGCCGACCGCCAGCGTGGTGGTCTCGCTCGGCCTCGGCCTCACGGTGCTGGCCGCCGTGGCGCTGATCCAGGCCAACCTCGACCGCCAGGTGAGCGAGGAGATCCCGGCCAACGCGCCGACCTTCTATTTCCTCGACATCCAGAACGACCAGGTCGCCGCCTACGACGCGCTGGTCGCCGGCTTCCCGGGCGTCAGCGAGGCGACGCGCGTGCCCATGCTGCGCGGGCGCATCAGCGCGGTGAACGGCGTGAAGCCCGAGGATATGGCCCTGCCGTCCGAGGTCGCCTGGGTCTTCCAGAGCGACCGGGGCCTGACCTGGGCGCGCGAGATGCCCGAGGGCACGGCGCTCTCGGCCGGGGCCTGGTGGCCGGCGGACTACAGCGGCCCGCCGCTGGTCTCGCTCGACAAGGCGGTGGGCGACGCGCTTCACCTGAAGCTCGGCGACACCCTGACGGTCAACGTCTACGGCCGCGACGTGACGGCTGAGATCGCCTCCTTCCGGCCGATCGAGTGGGCCGAGCTCAAGATCAACTTCGTGATGATCTTCTCGCCCGGCCTGCTGGAGGCGGCGCCGGCCTCGCACCTCGCGACGGTGCGGGTCGACGCCGCGCACGAGGCGGCGCTGGAGCGGGCGGTCACCGACGCCTTCCCCAACGTCTCGGCGATCCGGGTGAAGGACGCCCTGGCCTCCTTCGGCGAGATGCTGGGGGCGGTGGCCGCCGCCATCGGCGGCACCGGCGGCGTCACTGTCCTGGCCGGCCTGCTGGTGCTGGCCGGCGCGGTGGCGGCGGGCGAGCGGCGCCGCCGCTACGACGCCGTGGTGCTGAAGGTGCTGGGCGCCACGCGCCGCGTGCTGATCGGCAGCCTGCTGACCGAGTTCGCCCTGCTGGGCCTCGCCACTGCGCTGATTGCCGGGGTCCTCGGCAGCCTGGCGGCCGCCCTGGTACTGGAGGAGGTGATGGGCACCCCCTTCGCCCTGCTGCCCGGTCCGCTGGCCTGGACCCTCTCCGCCGGCCTGCTGGTCACCACGCTCTTCGGCCTCGCCGGCACCTGGCGGGCGCTGGGCGGCAAGGCGGCCCCGCTGCTGCGGAACGAGTAGCCTGCCGCAGCGCAGCAAAATTTCCCGTGCGAATGACTCGTGACAAGCGGGCCAAGGTCTATTGAAACCTTGCCTTTCCTGGACAATATAGACCCTCGGGTCAGGCTGCCGGCCTGACGAACGTGGTGGGAGACTGAAGACCGATGGTAGGACCCAATCCCCGGGTATTGACCCAGACCCGCGTCGACGCCGACGTCGATGCCGGGCTGCGCAGCTACATGCTGCGCGTCTACAACTACATGGCGCTGGGCGTCGCCTTCACCGGCGCGGTCGCCTTCGCCCTGGCCTCGAACTACGAGCTGCTGGTCTCGATCAGCAACATGTTCTGGCTCTTCTTCATCGGCATCATGGGCCTCGGCTGGTTCGCGCCGCGCATCATGATGACCGGCTCCATGACGGCGGCCCAGGTCTGCTACTGGGTCTATGCCGGCCTCTGGGGCGCGCTGCTGGCACCGATGTTCTTCGTCTACGGCCAGCAGGATCCGATGATCATCGTGCGGGCCTTCCTGATCACCGCGGGCGCCTTCGCCGGCGTGTCGATCTATGGCTACACGACGCACCGCAACCTCTCGGCCTTCGCCAGCTTCTTCGTCATGGCGTCGGTCGGTCTGCTGATCGCCATCCTGGTGAACGCGATCTTCGTGCAGGACATGGGCTTCAGCCTGCTGATCTCCTGCGGCGTGGTGCTGGTCTTCTCCGGCGTCACCGCCTACGAGACGCAGATGATCAAGAACATGTATGTCGCGGGCGAGGGCGACGATGACGCCAAGCGCAAGGCCATCTTCGGCGCCTTCGCGCTCTACGGCTCCTTCATCACCCTCTTCGTGCACATCCTCAACATCCTGGGCGCGCTGCGGAACAACTGATCCGCGGCACTCAAGGGTTGGGTTCGGGGGCCCGGCGGGAAACCGCCGGGCCCTTTGCCTTTGCCGCCTAGACGCAACGCCCGCCGTCGACTTCCATGCAGACGCCGGTAAGGAACTCGGCCTCGCCGGAGCAGAGGAAGAGCGCGGCGTTGGCGATGTCGAGCGGGGTCGAGAAGCGGCCCAGCGGGATGCCGGCCAGGAACTTCTTGCGGTTCTCCGGCGTATTGGGCACGCCCATGAAGGTGGTGGTGAGGCCGGTGTCGCCGATCACCGGGCAGATGGCGTTGACGCGGATCCTGTCCGGCGCCAGTTCGGCCGCCAGCGACTTGGTGGCGGTGTTCACCGCGCCCTTGCTGGCGTTGTACCAGGTGAGGCCCGGGCGCGGCCTGAGGGCCGCGGTCGAGCTGGTGTTGAGGATCACGCCGCCGCCCAGGCGCCGGAAGACGGGCAGGGCCGCGTTCACCGCCAGGAAGATCGCCTTCACGTTGACCGTGAAGACGCGGTCGAACTCCTCCTCGCTCACCTGGTCGACCGGCTTGTTCACATGGCTCCAGCCGGCGTTGTTGACCAGGATGTCCAGGCGGCCCAGCGCGCGTTCGCACTGCTGGATCATGGCCAGGACCTGGTCCTTGCGGCCGACGTCGGCGGCGATCGGCTGCGCCTTGGCGCCGGCCTGCACCAGCTCGCCCGCCACGCGCCGCGCCGCCGCCTGGTCCAGGTCCACCACCGCGACCGCCGCGCCTTCCTCGGCGAAGCGCCTGGCGATGCCCTCGCCGAAGCCGCTGCCCGCGCCCGTCACCAGCGCCACCTTGCCGGCCAGCCGTCCACTCCCGCTCATCGCACGTTCCTTCCCGTCGAGTTGTCGTCAGGGGTTGCTTCGGCCACTCTAGCCGCGCCCTTCCCCCGCTTCCAAGGAGCGCCGCCATGACCGCCTACATCATCGCCCTGATCGACGTGCAGGACGCCGAGGCCTACAAGCTCTACACCGCCAAGACGCCCGGCGTGATCCAGCAGTACGGCGGCAAGTTCGTGGTGCGTGGCGGCAACCCCGAGGCGCTGGAGGGCAGCCTGCCCTCGTCGCGCGTCGTGGTGCTGGAGTTCGCCGACCGGGCCGCCGCCAAGCGCTTCCACGAGTCGAGCGACTACCAGGCCATCGTCCCGCTGCGCACCGCGGCGGCGAAGGGCAGTCTCATGGTGGTGGACGCGGTCTAGCCGGGAAAGTCCGGCTGCGCCTCGGGCCGGGCCAGGCTGAAGGCCTCCAGTGCCCGGCAGCGCGCGTCGATCGCCGTCAGCAGCGGATAGGGCGCGAGGTCGCAGCCGAAGCGCCGGCAGTTGGCGAACTGCGGCACCAGGTGCAGCTCGGCCCAGCCCGGCGCCGTGCCGAAGCAGAAGGGCCAGGCCTCGGCCCGCGCCGCCAGGGTGGCCTCCAGCGGCCCCAGCGCCGCGGCCACCCAGTGGCAGTACCAGGCGGCGACGGCGGCCTCGTCGGCGCCCAGCTGCTCGGCCAGGTAGCGCCGCACGCGGTTGTTGTTCAGCGGGTGCAGGTCGGCGGTGATGACCTGGGCGAAGGCGCGCGCCCGCGCCCGCAGCAGCGGATCGGCCGGCAGCAGCGGCGGCTGCGGCCAGCGCTCCTCCAGGTACTCCAGGATCGCCGCCGACTGCGCGATCACCCGCCCCTCGTCGCTCAGCGCCGGCAGCAGGCCCTGCGGGTTGAGGCGCCGCCATTCGCCCGGCGGCAGGCTGGCGACCGGCGTGTAGATGTAGCCCAGGCCCTTCAGGTGCAGCGCG
>JAKOWB010000325.1 GCA_029781795.1 Pseudomonadota bacterium
CATGGAGCGGCAGGGCCGCGAGCGGCGCCTGGCCCAGGTCAACTGCCTGAAGGTCGTGGCGCTGGACCGCATGGGCCGCCGCGCGCAGGCGCAGGAGCTGCTGGCCCGCACCCTGGCGCGCGCCGAGGCGCAGGGCCTGCTGCGCACCGTCGCCGACGAAGGCCGCGCCCTGAAGCCGCTGCTCAGCGACCTGCTGGCCCGCGTCTCGGCCCTCGGCGGCGGGCCGCCGACCCCGGCCTACCTGCAGCGCCTGCTGGCGGCCCTGGCGCAGCCGGGCCAGAAGCCGCGCCCGGCGCCCAGGCCGGTGGCCGTCACCCTGGTCGAGGCGCTGTCGCCGCGCGAGCTCGACATCGTCCGCCTGCTGGCCGAGGGCCGCTCCAACGCCGCCCTGGCCGAGGCGCTGGCGCTCTCGCCCACCACGGTGAAGTGGCACCTGAAGAACGTCTACGCCAAGCTCGGCGTCGGCAGCCGCACGCAGGCCGTCCTGGCGGCGCAGAGCCTCAGGCTGCTGTCGTAGTCGAGCCCCTCTCCCCGCGGGAGAGGAGACCACAGACCCCTCCTTTGGGAGGGGGACCCTGCCGGCCCAGCCGCTAGCCTGCCAGACCAGATCTCCAGGAGGACCCGCGCCATGGCGACCGGCTGGCTTGTGCACGAGCTCTACATGTGGCACTCGACCGGGAGCTACGCCGGCGTCTTCCCGCCGGGCCTGACGGTGGAGCCGGGCCAGCACAGCGAGAGCGTGGCCACCAAGCGCCGCTTCCGCAACCTGCTCGAGGTCGCGGGGCTGGAGGACCAGCTCACCCGCCTGAAGGCGCGGCCGGCCACGGAAGCCGAGCTCTGCCGCTTCCACACCCCGGACTATGTGAAGTTCATCAAGGACATCAGCGACCAGGGCGGCGGCGACACCGGCCACCTGACGCCCTTCGGCGCCGGCAGCTACGAGATCGCCAAGCTGGCGGCCGGCGGCACCATCGCCGCGGTCGAGGCCGTGCTGGAAGGGCGGGTGCGGAACGCCTATGCCCTGGTCCGCCCGCCGGGGCACCATGCCGAGCGCG
>JAKOWB010000351.1 GCA_029781795.1 Pseudomonadota bacterium
GGGCGCCGAGGGCGAGGGCCTGCCGGACCCGCAGTCGATCATCGAGGGGCTGACCGGCCAGGGCAGCGGCGAGCAGCCGGCCATCCCGGGCGTCGGCGACATCGTCAAGGGCGTCACCGGCCAGGAGAGCGAGCAGCCGGCGGCCGAAGAACCAGCCAAGGCCGAGGAGCAGCCCGCCGCGGAGGAGCCCGCCAAGGCGGACGAGCAGCCTGCCGCCGAGGAGCCGGCCAAGGCCGCGGAGCAGCCCGCCGCGGAGGAGCCCGCCAAGGCGGAGGAGCCGCCGGCAGCCGAGGAGCCGGCCAAGGCGGAAGAGCAGCCCGCCGCGGAGGAGCCCGCCAAGGCGGAGGAGCAGCCTGCCGCCACGGAGCCGGCCAAGGCCGAGGAACCGGCCAAGGCGGAAGAACAGCCCGCCGCCGAGGAACCGGCAAAGGCTGAGGAACAGCCAGCCGCCGAGGAACCGGCGAAGGCCGCCGAACCCGCCGCGCCGGCACCCGAGCCCGCGACCGAGGACACCGCCCAGCAGCCCGGCACGACCGAGCAGCCGGCGGCGCAGACCCCGGAGCAGCCGGCTGCCGAGCAGCAGACCACGGAGCAGCAGGCCGAGCAGCCGGCCGAGCCCGCGGCGCCCTCGGGCGGCGGCGCCATCCTGCCCAAGCTGATCGACGAGGTGCTGCAGTAGGGCGCCGGCGTGCTAGCGCGCTTCCCGCTCCAACAGGCGCCGGACCAGCCAGACGCGCACCGCGCTGGAGAGGTTGTCGGCCTCGCCGGCGGCGACGCGGCCGCGGTCGATCTCGGCCACCAGGGCGGCCAGCGAGAGGCCGCGCTCGCCGGCCAGGCGCTTCAGCAGGTCCCAGAAGATCGGCTCCAGCGACAGGCTGGTGCGATGGCGATCCAGCGTGAGGGAGCGCTTCTTCAGGCTCACGCCTTGCCCTTCTTCTTCACCTTGCCCGCTTTGGCCTTGGCCGGCGCCAGCATGGCCGCGGGCCGCACCAGGCGGTCGAAGGTGGCGGCGTCGAGGAAGCCGAGCCGCAGCGCCGCCTGCTTCAGGGTCAGGTCCTCGGCCAGCGCCAGCTTGGCGACCATAGCCGCCTTGTCGTAGCCGATCGCGGGGTTCAGCGCCGTCACCAGCATCAGCGAGCGTTCCAGGAGCTGCCCGATGCGCCGCCGGTCGGGCTCGATCCCGGCGACGCAGTGCGCCCGGAAGGACTCCGCCGCGTCGGCCAGCAGCCGCGCCGAGCGCAGGAGGTTGGCGGCGATCATCGGCTTGAAGACGTTGAGCTGCAGATGGCCCGAGGCGGCGCCCACCGTCAGCGCCGCGTGGTTGCCCATCACCTGCGCCGCTACCATGGTGAGGGCCTCGGCCTGGGTCGGGTTGACCTTGCCGGGCATGATCGAGGAGCCGGGCTCGTTCTCCGGCAGATGCAGCTCGCCGAGGCCGGCGCGCGGGCCGCTGCCCAGCAGGCGCACGTCGTTGCCGATCTTCATCAGCGCCACCGCCGCCTGCTCCAGCGCGGCCGAGGCGCCATGCATCGGCTCGTGCCCGGCCAGCGCGGCGAACTTGTCCGGCGCCGGGCGGAAGGGCCGGCCGGTGATGCGCCCGACCTCGGCGGCGAAGGCCCGGTCGAAGCCGGCCGGGCTGTTGAGGCCGGTGCCGACCGCCGTGCCACCCTGCGCCAGGGCGTGCAGCGGCTTCAGCGCCGCGTCGAGCGCGGCGATGGCGAGGCCGAGCTCGGCCGCCCAGCCGCCGATCTCCTGCCCCAGGGTCAGGGGCGTCGCGTCCATCAGGTGCGTGCGCCCGACCTTGATGACACGGGCGAAGGCCCGCGCCTTGGCCCGCAGCTCCCGCTGCAGGGCGAGCAGCGCCGGCCGGGTGCGACCGGCGAGGGCCGTCACCGCCGCGATGTGCATGGCCGTGGGGAAGGAGTCGTTCGAGGACTGGCCGCGGTTGACGTGGTCGTTGGGATGAACCGGGGCCTTGCCGCCCCGCGCCCCGGTCAGGATCTCGTTGGCCCGGCCGGCGATCACCTCGTTGACGTTCATGTTGCTCTGGGTACCGCTGCCGGTCTGCCAGATCACCAGCGGGAATTCGCCGTCCAGCCGGCCGTCGATGACCTCGCCAGCGGCCTGCTCGATGGCCGCGGCCAGCCGCGGCTCCAGGTCGCCGGCGGCCCGGTTGACCCGCGCCGCCGCCAGCTTCACCAGCGCCAGGGCGTGCACGATCTCCAGCGGCATGGGCTCGCCGCCGATGGTGAAGTTGCGGCGTGAGCGCTCGGTCTGCGCGCCCCAGTAGTGCTCGGCCGGGACCTCGATCGGACCCAGCGAGTCGCTTTCGCTTCGGCTCGCCTGCTTGCCGCGCTTGGTCGCCATGTCATCTCCCGTTATGGAATCAAGCATATAGGCCCTCTTACCCCTCTCGCCAGCCCGGCCGCCGCTGGGGCAGGATCATCATCATGCTCGACATTGTCCTGGTCCTGCTGGCCCTGGCCGTGCTGTTGCTGCTGGTCAGCCTGCTGGAGCCGCTCGCCGAGCGCTTCCAGTTGCCCGGCAGCCTGCTGCTGGCGCTGCTCGGCATGGCCATCGGCCTGCTGGTCGACATCTGGGGCGACATGCCGAGCGGCGGGCCGCTGCGCGACATGGTGGGCGGCCTGCAGCAGGTCGGGCTTTCGGCCGAGGCCTTCCTCTACCTCTTCCTGCCGCCGCTGCTCTTCACCTTCGCGCTCAACGTCGACGTGCGCCTGTTGAAGGACGAGGCCGCCGCCGTGGTGCTGCTGGCGGTCGTGGCGGTGCTGGTCTGCGCCTGCTTCGTGGGCTTCTTCCTGGAGCCGCTGTCCGACGTTGGCCTGATCGCCTGCCTGCTGCTGGGCGCGGTGGTGGCGACGACCGACCCGGCCGCGGTGATCGGCGTGTTCCGCGACATCGGCGCGCCGCGGCGCCTCACCACCCTGGTCTCGGGCGAGAGCCTGTTCAACGACGCCGCCGCCATCGTGCTCTTCACCATCTTCGTCGAGATGCTGAGCATGGGCGGTCCGATGCATGCCGGCGACGCGGTCATCGACTTCCTGGAGACCTTCCTCGGCGGCCTGCTGCTGGGCCTTGGCTTCGGCAAGGCCGCAACCTTGATCTTCGGCTACCTGCGCACGCGCGGCACGGCCGCGGTCACCGTGTCGGTCGCCGTCGCCTACCTCTCCTTCATGGTGGGCGAGCACTACTTCGAGGTCTCGGGCGTCGTCGCCGTGGTGACCGCGGCCCTCATCATCGCCGTCGAGGGTCCGACGCGCCTGGTGCCGGCGGTCTGGGAGCAGCTGCACGAGGCCTGGGAGCAGCTCGAGTTCTGGGCCAACTCGCTGATCTTCGTGCTGGCCTCCATGCTGGCGGTGCGCGTGCTGCCCGACGTCACCTGGGGCGAGCTGGCGCTGGTGCTGGCCGTCGCCCTGGCCAGCCTCTCCTCGCGCAGCCTGGTGCTCTTCCTGCTGCTGCCGCTGCTCAGCCGACTGAAGCTGGTGCAGCCGGTCGGCGCCGCCTTCAAGGCGGTGATCGTCTGGGGCGGCCTGCGCGGCGCCGTCACCCTGGTGCTGGCCCTGTCGCTGGAGGGCAACACGGCAGTGCCGGTCGAGATCCGCCACTTCGTCGCCGTGCTGGCCACCGGCTATGTGCTCTTCACCCTGCTGTTCCAGGCCCCGACCCTGAAGATCGCCATGCGCGTCTTCGGCCTGCACAAGCTGGCGCCGGTCGAGCAGATGCTGCGCGACCGCGTGCTGCGCCTGTCGCGCGAGGAGGTGCGGCGCAAGGTGGCGGCCGCCGCCGACGACTATGGCTTCAGCGCCAGCCTGGCCGAGCGCCTGCTGCCGCCGGCCGACGACGGCAAGGGGCAGGACCAGGCCGGCGTGCCGCTCGAGGTCGGGCTGCTGGCCCTGGTCGCCTACGAGCGCGACCTCTACCTGGAGCAGTTCCGCGCACAGACCCTGTCGCGCCGCCTGGTGGCGCAGCTCGCCACCTCCGCCGACCGGCTGCAGGACGCGGTGCGCGACGACGGCCTGGCCGGCTATGACCGGGCGACGCAGCGCATCCTGCGCTTCAGCCGGCGCCAGCGCCTGGCCCTCTGGCTGCAGCGCAACCTGCGCTGGAGTCGCCCGCTGGCCTCCGCCCTGGCCGACCGCTTCGAAAGCCTGGTGATCACCCAGCTCGTGGCGCGCCAGCTCATGACCTATGCCAGGACCGCGCTGAAGGAGGTGATGGGCGAGGGCGTGGCGGCCGAGCTGGAGGTGCTGCTGGCGCGCCGCCTGGCGCAGATCGAGGTCGCGCTCTTCGCCGTCGAGACGCGCTATCCCTCCTATGCCGAGGCGCTGCGCGCGCAGTACCTGGCGCGCGTCGCGCTGCGCCTGCAGGACCAGAGCTACCAGGAGCGCCTGGAACAGGCGCTGATCAGCCGCGAGGTCTATGCCGACCTTCAGCGCGACCAGAAGCAGCGCTGGGAGCAGGCCAACCGCCGTCCCTCGCTGGACCTCGGCCTCGACCTCGCCGACATGGTGGGCCGCGTGTCGCTGTTCGACGACCTGCCGCGCGAGCGGCTGGAGCCGATCGCCGCGCAGCTCCGCCCCGATCTGGCAGTGCCGGGCGAGCGCATCATCCGCAAGGGCACGCGCGGCACGCGCATGTATTTCCTGGTATCCGGCGAGGTCGCGGTGGTGCTGCCGCAGGGCGGCGAGATCGAGCTGGGCCCCGGTAGCTTCTTCGGCGAGATGGCGCTGCTGTCCAACGCGCCGCGCAACGCCGACGTGGTGGCGCGCGGCTTCTGCCACCTGCTGGTGCTGGAAGCCCGCGACTTCCGCCGCGTCGTCCGCGCCGACGCCGAGCTC